>NZ_DBNHFX010000213.1:0-2374 GCF_057137845.1 Sandaracinobacteroides sp.
GGCCGATACTGATAGCCGCCCGACAGCATCAGCAGATCGGGGAAGTTGATCGCAACCGCCTGCATGGCAACGGTTACTTCGCCTTCGCCCGGTGGATCAGGTTCCGGCGCGTCCACCAGTTCCAGCGCGTCGATCCCGTCCAGCCTGCGTACAACCCAGCTTCGCATCGCATCCTCCCATTTAGGCGGTTGCGCCATGGCGGTTGCGCGTGTCAATTCCACATCCAGGGAGTTGAGGAGGTAGGGAATGTTCTCGTTCGGCCAGATTCTGACGGCACTTGCTGAAACGAAGGGGGAAGCGCCTGCGCTGATCCATGGCGACGAGGTCATCGACTGGAACGCCTATGCCGCCCGGACCAACGCACTGGCGAACGCGTTTCTGGCGGCGGGGGCGCAGCCGGGCGACCGCGTTGCACATCTGATGCGGAACTCTCCGGCCTATCTGCTGACCACCGGCGCCGCGTTCAAGGCACGCATGGTGCATGTGAACGTGAACTACCGCTATACCGGCGAAGAGCTGTTCTACATCCTCGACAATTCGGATTCTGCCGTCGTCGTCTTCGACGCCGAGTTCGCCGATCTGCTGTCCGGAATGCGGGACCGGCTGCCCGGGGTGAAGCTGTGGTTGCAGGTGGGCGGCACACCAGCGCCGTTTGCCCGGTCGTTCGATGCAGTGGCCTCCGGCCCTTCAAGCCCGGTCGAGGTGGAGCACCACCCCGACGACATGCTGTTCATCTATACCGGCGGCACGACGGGCATGCCCAAGGGCGTGATGTGGAGCCAGGCCGATTTGTGGACGGCGCTTGGCGGTGGCGCGCCGCTTCCGGGAATGCCGGGCGTCGAATCCCTCGACGCGCATCTGGAGTCGATCCGGGCGGGCCAAACCGGGCGCACGGTGCTGATCCTGCCGCCGATGATGCACGGAACCGGGCTGGTGATGGGCATCTATGCGCTGGCGCTTGGTGGAACCGTGATCACGGCAACCGCGCGCGGCTTCGATCCTGTCGAGGCGCTGAAACTAAGCGCAAGGCAC
Source organism: Sandaracinobacteroides sp. (assembly GCF_057137845.1). Taxonomy (NCBI): domain Bacteria; kingdom Pseudomonadati; phylum Pseudomonadota; class Alphaproteobacteria; order Sphingomonadales; family Sphingosinicellaceae; genus Sandaracinobacteroides; species Sandaracinobacteroides sp. The sequence continues at coordinate 1,033 of NZ_DBNHFX010000213.1, forward strand.
AACCCCGACATGGTGGTGATCGTCGGCGATGCCTTCGCCCGACCGCTTCTGCGCTCGCTGGAGGCCGGCGAAGGAAAGCTCGGCAACATCACCGTCATGACATCATCGGGTACGATGTGGTCGCCCGAGGTAAAGGCCGGCCTGATCGCGCATTGCCCGACGATGATGTGCCTTGATGCTTTCGGTTCTTCCGAAGGGCTGGGCTATGGCGCGGCGCTTTCAACCGCCGAAAACGCCAGCGCCCCCACCCGCTTCCAGCACGATCCGAACACCATTCTCGTCGACACCGACGAGGAGACGGGCACCATGACGATCATTACCGCGCCCGGCAGGCCGGGCCGCGTTGCCCGCACCGGCCCTATCCCGCGCGGATACTGGAAAGACCCGGCCAAAAGCGCAAAAACCTTCGTTCCGATCGAAGGCAAATACTACACCATGCCGGGCGACTGGGGTGTTTTCGCGGAAGATGGTTCGATCGTGCTGCTGGGGCGTGGCAGCCAGTGCATCAATTCCGGCGGCGAGAAAATCTACCCCGAAGAAGTCGAGGAGGCGCTGAAAACCCACCCGGCGATCGAAGACGCGCTGGTCTTCGGCGTCGCCGACGAGAAATGGGGGCAGACCGTGTGCGCCGTGGTCGAGGCGCTGCATCCGACCACCGAACCAGAGCTTCAGGCCCATGTCCGCCGCCATCTTGCAAGCTACAAATCGCCGAAGCGGATCGCGATGCTGGCGAAGGTGCCGCGCAGCCCCAATGGCAAGGCCGACTATGAAAGCGCCCGCCGCCTGTTTGACGAGGCGCTGGTGGCTCCGGCCTGACGGCGCGGTCAGCCCGCGGACAACGGCAGGCTGAACCCGAAGACCGAGCCTTTCCCTTCTTCCGAGGTGACGCTGACCCGCCCACGATGGCGCTCGATCACGGCCTTGACGAACGCAAGCCCCAGCCCCGCCCCGGATGGCGTCGAGGATGCTGACGCACCTTCAGGCGGGGTGAGGCGGCTGAACGCCTCGAACAGCCGGTGCAGGTCGTTTGCGGCGATGCCGCGCCCCTGATCGGCGATTTCGCATACCGCGAATGCGCCTTCCAGCCGAACGCGGGCCTGCACGGTGGTGCGCTCGTCGGAATATTTTATCGCATTTCCCAGCAGGTTGGTGATCGACCTTGTGATAAGCGCGCGATCGCCAGTCACCAGAGCCTCGGCGTCGGGCACATCCGAGACGATCCGGATTTTCCGGCTGTCGGCCAGTGGCCAGACATCGTCGACGGCATCCAGAACGGCGTCGGACAGGTTGAATGTCTCGACCATGAAGCGCCCGCTTTCCGCACGGGCGAGGTGAACGAAAT
>NZ_DBNHFX010000214.1:0-11307 GCF_057137845.1 Sandaracinobacteroides sp.
GTGCTTCCGGCACCCGCGCGGCAGGCCAGCCCTGTTCGACGATGGCGGCCCAGAGGGCAGCGTCGTGGCTGGCGCTTTCGTTCATCACCTTGCGCGCGGCCGCCGGGCCGGCGCGGGCTTCCAGAAACTTGCGCGCGGCGTCTTTCAGCGTCTTCGCGTCGTCCGACAGGTCGAAATTCATGTGCCTCCTCCCCCCGGTCGTCCGGGATGTGCGGCCAAGAAGTAACGGGGTCGGTGGCGAACGCGCGCCTGTCGATTGCGTCATTCTTTGTGCTGGGGCGGGGCGTCGTCGTCCCACCCGCCCGAGGCTCCGCCACCGCCAAAGCGCCCGCCGCGGCCGCGAAAAGGTTCGTCGGCCGGGGGTTTGATGCTGTCCTTGCCGGCATCGGCGCTGCTGTGGCGGCGCACCCCGCCAAGACGGATGCCCGCCCAGATCGCAAGCAACAGCAGCAGGATGAACAGCAGGATCATGGCGCAGGCGTCCGCCATGCTTTGCACCACGGTTCCGCCTTGCTGTCGACGGCGGCCATGGTCAGGCGGCTTTTCGCTTTACCCTGGTGCCCCACTGCGCCCAAAGCGCCTGACGGCGTTCCCCGACTGCCTTGGCGGCGGCCTCCTTCACCGGGCCGAAGCCGCGAACGTCGAGCGGCAGGCGCGCGATTTCGACTGCCAGCGACAGATTGTCGCCGTCGAGTTCCGCGATCAGCCGGTCGATTTCGGCGTGATAGGCGGGAATCGCCTCGCGTTCGTGGCGGCGTTCCTCGGTGCGGCCGAAAATGTCGAAGGCGGTGCCGCGCAGCCCCTTCAGCGAAGCCAGCATGCGGAACAGCGGTTCGATCAACCAGCCCGGCATCGCATATTTGCGGGGCCGCCCGGTCGCCGGATCGGTTTTTGCGAAGATCGGCGGCGACAGGTGATAGGTCCGCCGTTCCGCCTTGCTGAACGTCTGCTGCAACAGGCCGCCGAACCGGCCATCGACCATAAGCCGCGCCACTTCATATTCGTCCTTGTAGGACATCAGCTTGTGTGCCGAGCGCGCGGCCGCTTCGGTCAGTGCCTCGCTGCCGGGGCGCACCGCCGTTTCAGCGGCCCGAACACGATCGACGAGCGCGCGATAACCGGCGGCCCATTCCGCGTTGCCCCACGCCTGCAAGTCTTTCACGCGGGTTTCGATGCGGTCGTCGAGCGTCGCCGCAATCGCGGGTTCAGGCGTCAGCAGGACGGCGATTCGCGCCGGATCGTGCGCCAGCATCCGCCCCAGCGCGAACGCCTGCCGGTTGAACGGCACAGCAACGCCGTTCAGTTCGATCGCCCGGTCGATTGCATCGAACGGCAGCGGAATCAGGCCCTTCTGCCAGGCGAAGCCCAGCAGCATCACGTTGGCCGCAATCGCATCCCCCATCAGCGCCGTAGCGATATGTTCGGCGGCGATGAAGTCATGCCCGCGTGACGCCTGCGACACCACCTTCTTCACTTGAGCTGTGTGAAAATCGATGTCGCGGTTGCGGACGAAATCCGCTGTCGGTGCAACATCGGCGTTGGCGATCACATGGGTGCGGGTCGGCGCCATCAGGTTCTGCGCCACCTTGTCGGCGGCGACGACGCAATCGCACGCAAGCACGAGATCGGCCGTCCCCGTCATGATGCGCGGGCCGACCAACTGGTCGTCGGCGGCGGCCAGCCGGACATAGCTCCAGACCGCGCCGCCCTTTTGCGCCAGCCCGGCCATGTCGGCCGTGGTTGAAGCGATGCCGGCGATGTGCCCGGCCATGCCCAGCAGCGCCGAGATGGTGAGGACACCCGTGCCGCCGATGCCGGTGACGAGGATGTTGGCGGGCCGTTCGAGCGCCGGAAGCACCGGATCGGGCAGGCCGGAGAGGTCGATCGCGCGCGGTGCGGGCTTGCGCAGTGCAACGCCTTCGACGGTGACGAAGCTCGGGCAGAAGCCCTTCACGCACGAAAAATCCTTGTTGCAGATCGACTGGTTGATCTGCCGTTTGCGGCCGAATTCGGTCGCCAGCGGCTCGACCGACACGCAGTTCGACTGCACCGAACAGTCGCCGCAGCCTTCGCAAACCTGCGGGTTGATGATGACGCGCTTATCGGGGTCGGCCATCAGTCCGCGCTTGCGGCGGCGGCGCTTTTCGGTGGCGCAGGTCTGGTCGTAGATGATCACCGTGCATCCCGGCGTCGCGATCGCTTCGGCCGACACGGTGGAAAGATTGTCGCGGTGCAGCAGGCTGACGCCCGCAGGGATCTGACCGCCCCCCAGATGCTCGGGTTCCTCCGACAGCACCCAGACCTTCTTCGCCCCTTCGGCGAGCATCTGCCGCGCGACCTTGCCGACGGTAAGCTGCCCTTCGACCGGCTGGCCGCCGGTCATGGCGACAGCGTCGTTGAACAGGATCTTGTAGGTGATGTTGGCGCCGCTGGCGATCGCCTGCCGGATGGCCAGCAGGCCGGAATGTTCGTAGGTGCCGTCGCCCAGATTGGCGAACACATGGCGTTCACCAACGAACGGCGCTTCGCCAACCCAGGTGACGCCTTCGCCGCCCATCTGGGTGAAGGTCTGCGCCCGGTCCATCCACAGCGCCATGATATGGCAGCCGATTCCGGCCAGCGCCCGGCTGCCTTCGGGCACCTTCGTCGAGGTGTTGTGCGGGCAGCCGGCGCAGAAATAGGGTGTGCGCTTGGTGGGCGGCACGAACTTTTCCAGCAGCGCCTCGCGCTTTTCGAAGAAGGCCAGCGCGTTCTCGATGCGCTCGGTCTTGTGGAAATGGCCGAGGCGCCGCGCAATCGCCTTGGCGATCATGCCCGGCGTCAGTTCATTGTCGGGCGACAGCAGCCATTCGCCGCTTTCATCCTGCTTGCCGACGACGGTGGGGCGCACGCCGGGCTTCCAGTTATAGAGCTGCCACTTCAACTGGTGTTCGATGAACTCGCGCTTTTCCTCGATCACCAGGACTTCTTCCAGCCCCTCGGCGAAGGCGCGCACGCCCTGTGGTTCGAGCGGCCACGGCATGCCGACCTTATAGAGCCTGAGGCCGATGTCGGCCGCGACCTTTGCGTCGATCCCCAGTTCATCGAGCGCTTCCATGGTGTCGGCAAAGGCCTTGCCGGTAGAGAGGATGCCGATGCGCGGCCGAGGCGTATCCCAGATCAGCCGGTCGATGCCGTTGGCGCGGGCAAACGCCATCGCCGCAAAGCCCTTGAAGCGCTGGAGGCGCGTGTCTTCGTCGCGCCAGATGTCGTTGGCGCGGATATGCACGCCGCCTTCGGGGAAATCGAACGGCGGAAAGATGATCTGCCGATGCTCGGACGAGGTGTCGACGGTCGCCGATGTCTCGACCGTGTCGGCGGTTGCCTTGAAGCCGACCCAGGTGCCGGCGAACCGGCTCATGGCGATGCCGAGCAGCCCATATTCGACGAATTCATGCACCGAGGCCGGCGCGAGGAAGGGCACGAACGCGGCCGAGAAATTATGATCGGACTGGTGTGGCAGCGTCGAGGACTTGGCGCCATGGTCGTCGCCGACGATCGCCAGCACGCCGCCATGGCGCGAGGTTCCGGCGGCGTTGGCGTGCTTCAGCACGTCCATCGCCCGGTCGAGACCGGGGCCTTTCCCGTACCAGAGGCCGAACACGCCATCGAACTTTGCCGATGGGTTCATCGCCGTCATCTGCGAGCCCCAGACGGCGGTTGCGCCGAGTTCCTCGTTGATGCCGGGCACGAACAGCACATCCGAGGCCGTCAGGCGCTTCTGTGCGCGCCACAGTTCCTGATCGAAGCCGCCCAGCGGCGATCCGCGATACCCGGAAATGAAGCCCGCAGTCTTCAGGCCGTCGGCGGCGTCGCGCGCCTGCTGCACCAGCGCCAGCCGGACGAGCGCCTGCGTGCCCGACAGAAAGATCCGTGCGGCGGAAACATCATAACGGTCGTCAAGCGAAACGCCCTTCGTGCCTGCCTGCACGGTCGTGCTGTTCATCGATATTCTCCCCCAGGGCAATAGGGCAACAATACTGCCATTATTTTACAAACGCAACCGATTCGCGCTGTCCCGGCACGGGCTGATTGCGCTGACGCCTTGCGCGCGCGGCAGTCGCTGTTATAAGCCGCCGCTTCGAATTCTGACGACGAGTGGCGCCTGTCACGGGTGTCTTGCGGGTGTGGCGGAACTGGTAGACGCGCTGGATTTAGGTTCCAGTGTCGAAAGACGTGGGGGTTCGAGTCCCTTCACCCGCACCATCCGTGGAACGCTCGTCGGTCATCAACCAAGAGGAACGGCTTTTCATGACTGCCACCGAAACGCTGAACGAAGGCCTGAAGCGCGCCTATGATCTGGTGATTGCCGCCGATGCGATCGCGGCCAAGGTCGATGCAGCGATTGCAGAAGTCGCGCCGCAGATTCGCATGCCGGGCTTCCGCCCCGGCAAGGTGCCCGGCAACCTGATCCGCAAGATGCATGGCCCGGCGCTTCGCCGCGAAGCCGTGCAGGAAGCGGTGAACGAGGCCGTGAACGGCCTGATGGCCGAACGCGGCCTGCGCCCGGCGATGCAGCCGCAGATTGATCTCGATGGCGGTATCGAGGACGGCGGCGACGTGAAGATTTCGCTCAGCCTCGAAGTGCTGCCGGAGGTTCCCGCAACCGAGATCGAGGGAATTGCGCTGGAGCGCCTCGCGGTCGAGGTGAGCGGCGACGAAGTGGACGCAGCGGTGAAGCGTCTGGCCGACGGCCAGAAGAGCTTCGAGGAAGCGGCCGCCAAGCACAAGGCTGCCGAAGGCGATCTGGTGGTCATGGACTATGCGGGTTCGGTCGGCGGCAAGGCCTTCGACGGCGGCACCGGCGAGGACATGGAAATCGAGCTTGGCTCGGGCCGGCTGATTCCCGGCTTCGAAGACGGCCTGATGGGCGTGAAGAAGGGTGAGAGCCGCACCGTCAAGGTGACGTTCCCCGACGATTATCCAGCCAAGGACATTGCCGGCAAGGACGCCGAGTTCGCCATCACCGTGAAGGCCGTAAAGCAGCCGAAGCCGGTGGTGATCGACGACACGCTGGCCACCAATCTTGGCCTCGAAAGCCTTGAAAGCCTGAAGGAAATCCTGAAGGATCAGGTCGAAGCCGAGCTGGGCGGGCTTACCCGCACCTACATGAAGCGCAAGCTGCTCGACCATCTGGCCGCCGCCCACAGCTTCGAAGTGCCGCCATCCATGGTGGACGCCGAATTCCAGCAGATCTGGACGCAGGTTGCGGCTTCTGCATCCGACGATGAAAAGGCCGGCATGGAAGCCGAGCGGGGCGACTATGGCCGCATCGCCGAGCGTCGGGTTCGCCTGGGGCTGCTGCTGTCGGACATCGGCCAGAAAAACGGCGTGCAGGTGAGCCAGGCCGAAATGAACCGTCTGGTTGCGCAGGAAGCATCGCGTTTCCCCGGCCAGGAACGCGAAGTGGCGAAGTATTTCGCCGAGAACGCGGTTGCAGCGGCCCAGTTGCGCGCCCCTCTCTACGAGGAAAAGGTGGTCGATTTCCTGCTGGAAAAGGCCAGCATCACCGACCGCACCGTGACCCGCGCCGAGCTTGAAGCTGCGATCGAGAGCGAGGATGAAACCCCGCTGGGCGGCCATGTGCACGGCCCCGGCTGCGGCCACGACCACAGCCATGATCACGGGCACGATCACGGCGATGCCCCGGCGAAGAAGAAGCCCGCCGCCAAGAAGGCAGTGAAGGCAGCGGAAGAAACCGCCGAGGAGCCGAAGAAGGCGCCGGCGAAGAAGGCCGCTGCCAAGAAGGCAGCCGAACCGAAGGCCGAAGAAGCAGCGGACGCGCCGAAGAAGAAGCCGGCTGCGAAGAAGGTCGCGAAGTAACGGCGCCTTTGGTTCTACGACAATGAAGGGGCGGGTGGCCGGCTGGCCTCCCGTCCTTTTCACATCTTCAGGCCCGCTTGCAGCCCGGCAGTTCCGGGCACGGGCTGGTCAGAAGGATGCGCTGAGCGACACCAGCACCGTATCGCGCGCGGCGCGATTGTGGCGCACGCCGCCCACGGTTTCGCGCGGCAGGTCGTTGCCGACCCACGCCACCCCAAGCGTCAGCGCCTTCCACTGCACGTCGGCCCCCACCAGCCAGTCCCACTTGTGCGTGCGGCTGCCGGTTTCGTCGGGCACGAGGCCGCCGCGTTCATTGCCGAGAGACGCCTTCAGCGTGACCGGCTTTCCGGGAATGGCATAGGATAGTTCCGCATAGGCATAGCGATTGGAACTGGGCAGGCTTTTCTGATTCGGCGCCCAGAACAGGCCGAACGTGGCGGTCGCCGGGCCGACCGGCATTCCCGCAGTTGCGAACAGTTCCACCTCTGTGGTGTCGGTGCTGCCGGGATAGGTATAGACGATCACGCCGCCCGACGTGTCCAGCCCGGCCAGAACGCCCGACCAGCCAGCAGTCAGGTCGATTTCAACATTGGCGCCATCGACGTTGGCGATGTTCGTTCCCCAGACATTGGCGAAAAATCCGGGTCTGGTGGTCAAAGTAAGCCCCGCCTGCACAGCGGGATCGAGGTCGGAGTAGCTGACACCCCGATAGCGATAATCCGAAACGATCGACACCGAACCGCTGAGCGGCGGCGCGTCCTGTGCGTGGCTTGGCGCAGGCACCAGAATTCCGGTCAGCAGGGCGATCGTCCCTGCTGATGCAAGACGGTTGATTGGCCGCATTGATCCCCCTTTGTGCACGATGTTGACGCCGCGTGCCGGATGCAAGAATTGAACGGGTGCCGGTTATTGTGCAAGTGCGAAATGATGCGCCAAGGCCACTGATGCGCGCGGCAGCCGTTTCCTTGGGGACAACCAGCCGCTATGGGTCGGCCATGACCGACCTATTCGCCGGAAACGGCACCGGCACGCAGGACTATGATGCTTCGGCGATCGAAGTGCTGGAAGGGCTGGAGCCGGTGCGCCGCCGGCCCGGTATGTATATCGGCGGCACCGATCAGGCGGCGCTGCACCATCTGGCGGCGGAAGTCCTCGACAATGCGATGGACGAGGCGGTTGCAGGCCATGCGACCCGCATCGAAGTGGAACTGGCGGCCGACGGCACGCTGCTGATCATCGACAATGGCCGTGGCATCCCCGTCGATCCGCACCCGCGCTTTCCCGACAAGTCGGCGCTGGAAGTGATCCTGACCATGCTGCACTCGGGGGGCAAGTTCACCGCCGGCGCCTATGCGACGTCTGGCGGGCTGCATGGTGTGGGGATTTCGGTCGTCAACGCGCTGGCCGAGGAACTGACCGTCGAAGTGGCGCGCAACCGCACGCTCTGGCGGCAGCGTTTCGCGCGCGGGGCGCCGCTTGGCCCGGTCGAGAATCTTGGCCCGACGCCGAACCGCCGGGGAACTTCGGTTGCGTTCCGGCCCGACCCGGAAATCTTTGGCGCCGATGCCTGCTTCAGCCCCGCCCGGCTGTATCGGCTGGCGCGGTCGAAGGCCTATCTGTTCGGCGGGGTCGAGATTCGCTGGCGCTGTGCGCCGTCGCTTGCAACCGAACAGGTGCCGGAAGCGCAGACCTTCATCTTTCCCGGCGGCCTTGCCGACCATCTGGCCGAGGAAGTTGTCGGCGAGGCGACCGTTACCAACGCGCCGTTCACCGGCATGCACGAGTTTCAGAACGGCGGCCAGATCGGCAGCGCCGGACGGGTCGAATGGGCGATGCACTGGACGGTGGCGGGCGACGCCGCGCACAGCTGGTATTGCAACACCATCCCCACCCCGCAGGGCGGCACGCACGAAGCCGGGTTCCGTTCGGCGATCATCAAGGGACTGAAGGGGTTCGCCGGCCTGATCGGCACCCGCAAGGCCACCGACCTGACGGCCGACGATGCGCTTGTCGGCACGCGGATCATGCTGTCGCTGTTCATTCCGCAGCCGCAGTTCCAGTCGCAGACCAAGGACCGGCTGGCGACGGTCGAGGCGCAGCGCCTGGTTGAAACGGCGGTGAAGGACCATTTCGACCACTGGCTTGCCGAAGACCAGGAACGCGCGCGTGCCCTGCTGGCGTTCGCCATCGACCGCATGGACGAGCGGCTGGCGCGCAGGGCCGAGCGCGAGGAAAAACGCAAGACCGCCACCAACGCGCGCAAGCTGCGGCTGCCCGGCAAGCTGACGGACTGTTCTACGAACGCCCGCGACGGCACTGAACTGTTCATCGTCGAAGGCGATTCCGCCGGCGGTTCCGCCAAGCAGGCGCGCGACCGCAAGACACAGGCGATCCTGCCGATCCGGGGCAAGATCCTGAACGTCGCTTCGGCGGCCGCCGCCAAGATCAACGCCAATCAGGAAGTCGCCGATCTTGGGCAGGCGCTTGGTTGCGGCACCCGTGACCGTTACCGCGACGACCAGTTGCGCTATGAACGCATCATCATCATGACCGACGCCGACGTGGATGGCGCCCACATCGCAACGCTCTTGATGACCTATTTCTTTCAGGAAATGCCGGGGCTTGTGGCCGCCGGACGGCTCTATCTGGCGCAGCCGCCGCTGTATCGGATCACCGCCGGCGCCGACAGCGTCTATGCCCGCGACGACGCCGAGCGCACGAAGCTGCTGGAAACCAGATTCCGCAACCGCCGCGTGGAAGTCAGCCGGTTCAAGGGGCTTGGCGAAATGGCGCCGCTGCAACTACGGGAAACCACGATGGACCCGGCGCGCCGGACTCTGATCCGGGTGACTCTGCCTGAAAGCCATCAGGACCGGCATCAGGTTCGCGATCTGGTCGACCGGCTGATGGGCCGCGTGCCCGAGCATCGTTTCAACTTCATTCAGGCGCATGCAGCCACAGTCGAGATGGACGAGATCGACGCCTGACCCGCAGTTTGTTGATGACAGCGATTCCGGCGTGCCATAAACACCTGCGTATCCGTTTGTTGTGGGAGTTTTTTTCATGGTCGCATCGATTTTTCAAAGTGTGCTCGGCTTTGCGTGGTTTGCGCTTGTCGTGTTCCTGTTCGTGCTCTGGCTGTGGCTGCTGATCTCGGTCATCGGCGATCTGTTCCGCCGCAGCGATGTCGGCGGTTTCGGCAAGGTGCTCTGGATCATCTTCCTGGTGGTGCTGCCGTATCTCGGCGTGTTCATGTATATCATGACCCAAGGGCGCGGCATGGGTGAACGCAACGTCGCGCAGGTGAAGGAAGCGCAGCGCGAACTGCGCGACTTCGTCGGCTATTCGCCCGCCGACGAGCTGAAGAAGATCGATGAACTGAAAGCGGCGGGCACGATCAGCGCCGACGAGCATGCAAAGCTGCGCTCGAAGGTGATCGGCTGAGATCTGCTGCCGGGCCTGCGGGATTGCGCCCGCAGGCCCGGCCGGCCCGCCTGACTGAGGAGGTTGCAGTGTCCGTGCGTTCGCCGACCGGCCGGAACAGCCCCTGGATGCTGGCTGTGATTCTGGCGGTTGCGCCCGCCGGGACGTCGGCACGGGCGGCCCGGACCAGCTATTCCACTGCCGACATGGCCGCCGAAGCCTATGTGCAGGGGCGGCTGGCGGTGGCGTCGGGCGATTATGCCGCCGCCGCTGAGCGTTTCGGAACGGCGCTGAAGGCCGACGACGACGCGATCGCCAGAAGGCGCGCCTTCGACGTGGCGATGCTGGCCGGTGACTTGAAATCGGCCTCGCGCCTTGCCGCGCAGATCGATCTGGGGGCGCGCTCGGAACAGGCAACTGCTGTCGGCGACTCGATCCTTGCCCTTGCCCGTGCGGCGGCCGCTGCCGCCGCAAAGGACTGGCGCGCCTTTGATGCCGCGCGCACCGCGTTCGATGCGCCGGGGCGCGGCGGTGAATCCGGGCAGGTGCTGGGGGTGCTGCTGAACGCGTGGGGCAAAGCCGCACGGGGCGACATCGACGGTGCCCTGGCGCTTGCCGATCCCGACCACGGCACCGGCATCGCCGCATCCTATCTGCGCGAACACCGGGCGCACATTCTTTCCTATGGCCGCCGCTGGCAACAGGCAGCCGACGCCTATCAAACGCTGGTTACCGCCGAGGGTGCAGGCGTCGCGCGGTTGCGGCTGGCGGCCGCCGGGACGGCGCTGGAGGCAGCGCCCGGCGACCCGAAGGCACTGGAAAAGGCGATCCTGCTGGTGGGCGAAGGCCCAGAGCGGGATCCGCAACTGGTGGAAGCGCGCCGCCGCCTTGCCGCCGATCCCCGGATCAGCGGGCGCAAGCTCGCCGATCTGGTGGACAGCCCGCAAGAGGGGTTGGCGCTGATGTTCGTGCGGCTTGCCGCCGATCTTGGCCGCGAACGGGCGACGGGCGCCGCAGTCAACTTCGCCCGGCTGGCAACGCTTGCCGATCCGTCGCTGCCGGATGGGTGGCTGCTGACATCCGACCTTCTGGCCCGCGCCTCGCGCGAGGGGCTGGCGCTCGACGCGCTGAAGGGCCTGCCCAAGGGGCAGCCGTGGGCGGAACTGGCGGATGCGCGCCGGGTCTCGATCCTGGTGGCCGAGGGCCGGCTGGACGAAGCGCGCGCCGTGCTGGCGCCCTTGCTGCAACGCCCCGACGCAACCGTCGAGGACTGGGGCAGGCTCGCCGATCTGGAACGCAGAAGCGAGCGATATCCTGACGCGATCGCGGCCTATGGCCGGGCGCTGGCACTGGTGCCCTCCGGACAGGAGGCATTGCAGGCGCAATTGCTGTTCCTGCGCGGATCGGCGCGGGAATCCGCCAAGGACTGGGTCGGCGCCGAGGTCGATCTGCGCCGCGCCGTCGAACTTGCGCCGCAGAATCCGCTGATTCTGAACTATCTGGGCTACAGCCTGCTTGACCGTGGCAAGTCGATGCCGGAAGCGCGCGACCTGATCGCGCGCGCCTACAGGATTTCGCCGGAAAACGGCGCCATCGTCGACAGCATGGGTTGGGCCGAGCACCTGCTGGGCAATCACGAGGAAGCCGTCGGCCTGCTGGAACAGGCTCGCAGCGCCGAGCCTGGCGACCCGACGGTTGCCGACCATCTGGGGGATGCCCTGTGGAAGGCCGGACGCCGGATCGAGGCGCGCCACGCCTGGTCGGCGGCGGCCGCATTGTCGCCGGAACCTGTGCTTGCCGCCAGAATCCGCCGCAAGCTTGACTATGGGCTGGATGTCGCGCTGGCCGTGCAATGACACTGGCCCCGGCAGGCGTCGAGGAAGCGCCGGCGAAGATCAATCTGGCGCTGCATGTGCGCCGCCGCCGGGCCGATGGTTATCATGAACTGGAAACATTGTTCGCCTTCACCCGTTTCGGCGACCGGCTGACGGCGTTCCCGGCCGATCAGTGGTCGCTGGATGT
>NZ_DBNHFX010000215.1:0-2902 GCF_057137845.1 Sandaracinobacteroides sp.
TCGGCACCCGCCCCGCCACCAGCGCCACGGCCTCGCGCAGCATCGGCGGCGCCATGTTGTCCAGCAGCAGCCGGTCGGCGCCTGCCGCCAGCGCCGGGGCGATCTGGTCGATCCGGTCCACCTCCACCGTGATGTTGGCAAGGCCCGCCTGCTTGCAGGCCGAAACCGCCTGCGCCACACCACCGGCGGCCGCAATATGATTGTCCTTCACCATCGGCGCGTCGAACAGCCCCATGCGGTGGTTCTGGCCGCCCCCCATGCGCACGGCAAATTTTTCCAGATGCCGCAGGCCCGGCAGGGTCTTGCGGGTATCCAGCAGGATGGCGCCGGTTCCGGCGATCGCGTCGGCATAGCGGCCCGTCAGCGTGGCGATCCCCGTCAGATGCTGCAGGATGTTCAGCGCCGAGCGCTCGGCCGCCAGCAGCGCGCGGGCGTTTCCCTCCACCGTCATCAGCCCGGTGCCGCGCTCCACCCGGTCGCCGTCGCCCTTCAGCAGGGCGATCCGGCACCCGGCATCCAGCCGCCGGAACATCGCGGCCGCCACCCCAAGCCCGGCCACCACCACGGCGTCGCGGCTGGAAAGCACCGCCTTCAGCCGGGCGTCGGCGGCAAGGCAGGCATGCGCCGTCAGATCGCGCGACGGATCGACCACGCCGCCCAGATCTTCGGCAAGCGTCGCATCGACGAAGGCCGCCAGATCGAAAGCGGGGATGGCGAAACCGCCGCCGTCGCTTGCCGGAACGCTCACTTCAGTTCCTTTTCCAGATAGGCCCGCATCAGCGCAAATCGATAGGCCGCCTCTTTCAGGTTGGCGACGCCCGCATGGCCGCCATCGATATTCTCGTAGTAATAGATCGGGTGCCCCTGTGCTTCCATCTCGGCCGCCATCTTGCGTGCATGGCCCGGATGCACACGATCGTCCTTGGTCGAGGTATAGAAGAACACGCGCGGATATTTCACGCCGGCCCGAATGTTCTGATAGGGGCTGTATTTGCGGATGAATTCCCAGTCGGCGGTGTCGGGGTTGCCATATTCCGCCATCCACGATGCCCCGGCCAGCAGCAGATGATAGCGCTGCATGTCGGCCAGCGGCACGCCCACCATCGTCGCCTCATACAGATCGGGCCGCTGCGTATAGGCAACCGACGCCATCAGCCCGCCGTTCGACCGCCCGTGCACTGCAATCTTCGAGGCAAGCCCCCGCACCTTCATGTCCTCGGCGATGGCGTGCAGATCGTCATAGCTGTTCTGCCGCTTCTCCAGCAGCGCCGCCTGGTGCCAGCGCGGGCCATATTCGCCGCCGCCCCGGATGTTGCCGATGACGAACTGGTTGCCGTCCTCCACCCACATCTGCGCTTCGGGCGGCAGATAGTTCGGCACCAGCGCCACCTCGAACCCCCCATACGACCAGTAGTAGGTCTTCAGCGGCCCGCTGGCGTCCTTCGGGCGCACCACGAAATAGGGCACCTTCGTCCCGTCCTTCGAGGTTGCGAACTCCTGCTTCACCACAAACTTCGAACCATCGAAAAACGCCGGCGCCGAAGCCAGCACCACAGGCGCCGCGCCGCCGGTGGTGCGCACCAGCCGCTCCGGCTCGGTAAAGCCGACGATACTTGCATAAAGGGTGTCGGCAGCGTCGGTCGCCACCAGCTTCAGCGCGCTGTTCGCGGGCAACGGCACGGTGGTCGAGGCCCATTTGCCGCCATCGCGCGTCAGCCGCACCAGCTTGGCCGACACATCGTCCAGCAGATTCACATAAACCGCGCCGCCAGTTGCATCGGCACCGTCGATCGCCTGCGCGGCGTTGGCGGTGTACACCACCTCGACAGGTCCCGGCGCGCCGCTCGCGGGCACCGCATAGGAAACCAGGCTTCCCTTGGGGATGCCGTTGAAATCGCTCCGCAGCAGGGCAAAGGCGCGCGGCCCGTCGCCGACATCGGCGATAAACTCGAATCGGGCATCTTCCGGCAGCGGTGAAACCGTCAGCCGGCCATCCACACCCAGATGGTGGACACGCGCCGTCCAGAAGGTCAGCGCCTGCACGATCACCGCGCGCCGCCCGTCACCCTTGCCGAACGCGGCCGGGTTTGCGGCCATGTCGTCCGCGCCGATCGACAGCAGCAGCTTCGCGTCGGCAAACTCCGTTCCGCGCTGCCACAGCCGCACTTCGCGCGCATAGCCCGACTTGCTCACCGGCCCGGCAGCGGTTGCGATCAGCAGCCGGTCGGCATCCAGCCATGCGGTCGACTGCTTGGCCTCGGGGCTGGCGAACCCTCCGTCTGCGGGCGCCACGAATCGGCGGCTTGCGGTATCGAACTCGCGGATCTCGACGGCATCCTTGCCGCCGACCGACAGGCGCACCAGACAGCGGCCATAGCTGGCGCCGAAGCAGCTTGCGCCGCCAAACTGGAAGTTGCGCCCTTCGGCCTTTTCCAGTTGATCAAGGTCCAGCAGCACCTGCCATTCCGGCTTGCCGGCATCGAACGCCGTGCGCGGCGACACGCGCCAAAGCCCGCGCACATGATCCTTGTCGCGCCAGAAGTTGAACACCCGGTCAGCGGTCACGCCGCTTGGCTGCGCACCTGTCGGCATGGCGATCCGGCGCGGATCCTGCAGGATCGCCTCGGCCTTGGCCTGCCAGCCGGCAAAGCCCGGCACCTTTTCCAGTTCGGGCAGATAGCGGGCGTTGCGGGCACGAACCCAGTCCAGTTGCTTCGCGCCCGTGACATCTTCCAGCCACAGGTGCGGATCGTCGGCGGGTTGGATGGTGGTTTGCGCCAGGGCGGGGGCTTGTGCGCTGCCAACGAGCGCAGCGATGACCAGTTTCTGCATAGGCCATTGCTAGCGGCCCCGGTATCATATGGGCAAGACGCTTGATCGCCAGACACTGCAATCTGCTGGC
>NZ_DBNHFX010000216.1:0-1286 GCF_057137845.1 Sandaracinobacteroides sp.
CGACGATGCGGCGCCAGTCGGTCGTGCCATGGCCCATGTCGGTGACCGCGCCGTTCGCGGCCAGATCCTTCATATGAAGAAGGGGGATGCGATCCCGGTATTTGCGCAGGAACGCGTCGAGTTCGGCGACCTTGTCAGGGCCAAGGCCAAGTCGCGCCCAGAACACGTCGACTTCGAACTGCACATAGCGCGGGTCGGTTTCGGCGGCGACGATTTCCCAGGCTGAAGTCATCACCGGCTTGCCGTCGCCGCGATCATAGGGAAAACGCGCGTCGAATTCGCCGGTGTGATTGTGCACATAGAGCGTCAGCCCCTCGGCGGCGGCGGCCTTGCCCAGTTCGTTCAGGTTGGCGGCGGTCGCACGCACATCGTCGAGCGTGGCAAAGCCCGGTTTGCCGAAGCCGCCCGAGCCGATGAACTTTTGCCCGCGCGCTTTCGCCGCTGCCAGTTCCGCCGGCCATTTTTCCTTGTCGAGCGAGGTGTGGCTGGCGACTGCGTGCAGACCGTTTTCCTTCAGCAGTCGGTCATAGGCCGCCGGGTTGCCGTCGGAAATCAGGTCCATCCCCTCGATATTGCGGTAGCCGATCGCGGCGATCGCCTTCAGCACTGCGGCAATCTGTTCGTCGGTCGGGCGCACCGACATCAGCTTGGCACCCAACGGCTTGATGTTGCTGAATTTCTGGTCGATGGGCAGGCTGTCCCATTCAGGCGGGATGGTGACGCCTGCAAGCTGGCTGGCGAAAACATAGGCCTGGATCGCGACCTTGCCGATGGGAAGGGCAAGGCACTGCGTAGCAGACGGTGCTGGCGTCGTAGGCATCGCATTCTGCGCGTTGGCGGCGATTGGCAAGGCGCTGGACAGCATAAGAAGCGCTGCAATGCGATGCTTCGAAATCCTCATGTCAGTGAATCTCCTTGCGGTCGAGCGGTTTGCAAATGATACTGTAAACGATTACGCGGATTCGCCGCCATAGGGAAGGGCGTCGAACCACGGGGAGAACGCGATGCCGTTTGATCGGCTCCTGCTTCATTTCGATCAGTTCTACGCAGGCTGCGGCCTAAGCGTCGAGGAACCTTGCCGTCGTGACCGATACGATCGTCGAGCCCTTGGGCCACGACCAGCAGACGGGCCGGCTGTAAGGCGCCCGTCGCGACGATCGCCCGCGCGGTCATGATTTCGCTTGTGCTGACCGAACGGGCAAAATACCGCAATGCTTTACAGATAATGAGGTGAGGGCGAATGGGTTTCTCCTCGGCGCCAAGAAGCCGGCTTTTCGGGGTGTCGT
>NZ_DBNHFX010000217.1:0-3440 GCF_057137845.1 Sandaracinobacteroides sp.
CGACGATGCGGCGCCAGTCGGTCGTGCCATGGCCCATGTCGGTGACCGCGCCGTTCGCGGCCAGATCCTTCATATGAAGAAGGGGGATGCGATCCCGGTATTTGCGCAGGAACGCGTCGAGTTCGGCCACCTTGTCTGGGCCAAGGCCAAGCCGCGCCCAGAACACGTCGACTTCGAACTGCACATAGCGCGGGTCGGTTTCGGCGGCGACGATTTCCCAGGCCGAAGTCATCACCGGCTTGCCGTCGCCGCGATCATAGGGAAAACGCGCGTCGAATTCGCCGGTGTGATTGTGCACAAAGAGCGTCAGCCCCTCGGCGGCGGCGGCCTTGCCCAGTTCGTTCATATTGGCGGCGGTCGCGCGCACATCGTCGAGCGTTGCAAAGCCCGGTTTGCCGAAACCGCCCGAGCCGATGAACTTTTGTCCGCGCGCTTTCGCCGCAGCCAGTTCCGCCGGCCATTTTTCCTTGTCGAGCGAGGTGTGGCTGGCGACTGCGTGCAGGCCGTTTCCCTTCAGCAGTCGGTCATAGGCCGCCGGGTTGCCGTCGGAGATCAGGTTGAACCCTTCGATGTTGCGGTAGCCGATCGCGGCAATCGCCTTCAGCACTGCGGCAATCTGTTCGTCGGTCGGGCGCACCGACATCAGCTTTGCACCCAACGGCTTGATGTTGCTGAATTTCTGGCCGATGGGCAGGCTGTCCCAGTCAGGCGGGATGGTGACGCCTGCAAGCTGGCTGGCGAAAACATAGGCCTGGATCGCGACCTTGTCGACCGGCAGGGCGAGGCACTGGGAGGGCGGCGCCGCGCTTTGGGCGTGGGCTGCGAACGGCAGGGCGCAAGACAGCAACAGCAGTGTTGTGATGCGAAGCCTCGAAATCCTCATATTCCTGAACCTCCACATGGTCGTGCGGTTTGCCAATCCGCTTGCAAACGATTACGTCGATTCCGCGCCATAGGGAAGGGCGTCGAACCACATGGAGAGGGCAATGCTGCTTGATCGGCTGTCCGGGGGTGCAAGCCGCCGGGAACTACTGAAATTGTCGGCCGCGCTGGGCGTCGTGCTGGTGGCGCCGGTGGCTGGTGCTATGGCGGCTGCCCCGGAACCATGGGCCGATACGATGCGGCAACAGGTTGCCGCGCTTTCCGAAACCATCCTCCCGGCAACCGATACTGGTGGCGCAAAGGCTGCGGGCGTTCCCGCCTTCATCGAGAAAATGGTGGCGCAGTGGTTCGACCCAGCCGAGCGGGATCACTTCCTTGCCGGCCTGAAGGCGTTCGATGCCGACGTTCGCGTGCGCCACGGCAGGCCGTTCGCGCAGCTTTCCGCCGCCGACCAGAACCAATATTTCGGCGCGGTGCTGAAGGCCGCCGAGGCCGAGGCTGCGGCAGCGCTCGCCGGGCAGCACACGCCCTTTGCGGCGCTGATGAAGCGCCTGACGGTCTATGGCTATTACACCAGCGAGATCGGCGCGACCGAGGAACTGGCGTTGCACATGGTGGCAAGCGCCTATGTGCCCGATGCGCCGTTCGAACCGGGCGACCGGGCGAATTCCTTCGTGACTCTGCAACTGTTGCCCTTCAGCGCATTCTGATCCGGAGTATCGTATGTCGGAACAGCAATTCGATGCCATCGTAGTAGGATCGGGCGTATCGGGCGGATGGGCCGCAAAAGAGCTTGCCGAAAAGGGCCTGAAAACGCTGCTGATCGAGCGCGGCCGATCGATTACCCCGGCAGACTATACCGGCGAACACAAGGCCGACTTCGAGTTTGCGTTTCGCAACCTGGGCGATCGCGCACGTTACGCGCGCGACTACCCGATCCAGAGCGGCAGCTACGCCTTTGGCGAGGCGACCGAGCAGTTCTTCGTGAACGACCGCGCGCACCCCTATGGGCAGGATCCGGATCACCCGTTCACATGGGTTCGCGGCTATCATCTGGGTGGCCGCTCGCTCACCTGGGCCCGCGTGACGCCGCGCTTCGGGCCGATCAACTTCACCGAGAACGCGGCCGACGGGCACGGGGTCGACTGGCCGATCCGCTATGAGGACATCCGCCCATGGTATGACCATGTCGAGCGGTTCATCGGCGTGTCCGGCCAGACGGAGTTTGATTCACCGACGGCGCCGATCGGCCAGTTCCAGCCCGGAATGCCGATGAACCGGTGCGAGGAACATGTTGCCGCGCGGATCGCCGCCCGCTATCCCGACCGGCGTCTGACGATTGCCCCGTCGGCGATCCTCACGCGCGACCACATGGGCCGCGCGGCCTGCCACTACTGCGGGCCGTGCCATCGCGGCTGCTCGACGGGTTCCTACTTCAGCTCGATCAGCTCGACTTTGCCGGCGGCCGTGGCAACCGGAAACCTGACGATCGTGACCGATGCGATTGTCGAGGGGCTGGACCATGATCCGCAGACGGGCCTTGTATCGGGCGTTCGGGTGATCGACGCCAACAGGATGGTGCGCACGACCTATCGGGGGCGGATCGTGTTCCTGAACGCCTCGACCCTTGGAACCGCACAGATCCTGCTTAACTCGACGAGCGAAAAATATCCTTCTGGCCTTGGGAACCGGAGCGGCGTTCTTGGCCGCTATCTGATGGACCACGCATCGACCGGCGGGGCGGTTGGCATGGTTCCGGGGATGCTGGACACCAACCCGACCGGCAACCGCCCGGCGGGGCTGTACATGTCGCGCTTCCGGAACGTCGGCAAACGGGATGCGTCGTTCGTGCGCGGATACGGGTTTCAGGGCGCCGCCATGCGCGCAAACTGGGCGCGCGGCGCAACGACGCCCGGTTTCGGCGCCGAACTGAAGCAGACCCTGCGTGCACCCGGCCCATGGTATATCTTTCTGGCAGGGTATGGCGAATGCCTGCCCAACCGCGACAACATGGTCAGCTTGGATCCGGTGAAGCGCGATCGGTGGGGTATTCCCATCCTGAACACCCGCTTTGCATGGGGCGAGAACGAACGCCTGATGGCGAGAGATATGGCCGACGAGGCGGTTGCGATGCTGGAACTGGCGGGCGCCATCGGGGTAAGGGCGCGGCGCTCGACGCTGCCGCCCGGCGGCTCTGCCATTCATGAAATGGGCACGGCGCGCATGGGCCGCGATCCCGAAACATCCTATCTGAACGGGTTCAACCAGTCGCACGAAGTGGCCAACCTGTTCGTGACCGATGGCGCCTGCATGGCATCGACCGCAGCGCAGAACCCGTCGCTGACCTATATGGCGCTGACCGCGCGCGCGGCGAACCATGCCGTTGAATTGTTGAAGGAAGGCCGCTTGTAGCGGGCCGGCCGCGACGATTGCCCGCGCGGTCATGATTTCGCTTGTGCTGACCGAACGGGCAAAATACCGCAATGCTTTACAGATAATGAGGTGAGGGCGAATGGGTTTCTCCTCGGCGCCAAGAAGCCGGCTTTTCGGGGTGTCGT
>NZ_DBNHFX010000218.1:0-3991 GCF_057137845.1 Sandaracinobacteroides sp.
CCTTCCCCTTCATGTTCCTCAGGCCAGCCACGGCGTCACCAGCAGCTCGACTTCGTCCTTCCAGATATTGTCTTCGCCGTTCGCCAGCCGCTCCTTCTTCAGCAGTTCGCGCGCGGCCTTCATGTTCTTGGGGCCGGTCACCAGCAGGTCGGGGCGGATCGCCAGCCGGCGGCCGAAATCGCCCTTCATCGCCATCATCGACGTGATCGCGGTTTCGAAGTTCGTGGCGTTCAGCGTCTGCTTCGACCCCCACGCCAGTTGCCACAGCCCGAAGCCGGCGTTCATCCGCCCGTCGACGCCATACAGGAACTTGCGCCGCAGGAAGACATTGGCGTCCTTCGGGTCGTCCATCTGCTGGAAATCGAAGGCCTTGCGCGTCTGCAGGATCAGCGGCTTCACCGCCTGCCTGGTATCGAACAGGAACCAGGGTTCGCCGTTCCCCGCCACCGCGTCGGTGTTGGCCACGCTCTGCGGGTTGCCGGCGGCATCCAGCACCGGGTGATCGGTATCGAAGAAGAACTGCCCGTCATAGCAGGCGGCGGCAAAGCCCGACACCAGGGTTTCGTAAACCAGCGTCGAGGGGAATTCCCCGGCGCGCTGGCCCATCTGCCGGAAGCGCGGGGCGTAAAGGCCCAGATTATCGTCCTCGATGTCGTTGCGATCCACTTCCACCGTCGATTCGAAATCGCGGTTGCGGATCGAATAATCATAGGTGCCCAGCTTGTGGATCACCCGGTCGCCCAGCCATTCGCGAACGCCCGGCAGGTCGCCCAGCCAGCCATATTCCTCTTTCGCGGTGGTGGAATTCACCGCCATCGAAATGCGCGCATGGTCGGGCGCCACGCCCTTCAGCGCCTCCTGGAAGACGGCCCGGAAGCCGACGCCCGCAGTCTGCAGATTAGCCATGAAACTCTCTCCTGAAGATCAACGCCGGAAAATCAGCGGATGCCGACCGCCACCCAGACGCCGGCGCCTTCCACATCGACCACCTTGCCGGCGACCGAACGGGTGTTGCCGCCATTGGTTTTCGCAACCGTCTGGTCATCGACGATGAAGCAGTCCTTGCCGATGTCGATGCGGGCGATCGCATCGCCGGCGGCGCTGTTGCCCAGCCGGAACAGCCCCGCCTCGGACGTGACGGCGGTTGCCCCGGCGGTCGCGCCGTTCACCTTGCTTTCCCGCGCCACGCCGCGCACCACAAGGTTCAGCGCCGTGCTGGCGCGGGCGGCGTTGCCGGCGGCGTCCAGCACCACCAGCCCGCCTTTCCAGATGGTGGCGTTCGCCGCCATCGGGTCGGTGAAATCGCGGTTTTCACGCCGGGGCGTCCGGCGTTCGGCGGCAAGCTGTGCCATGTCAGTTCCCTTCCTTGCGGGCGGCGATGTAGCTCTCCGCCGAAATTCCCATGGATGCGGCAACGGCGCGCTCGTCGGCGCTCAGCCCGTCGGCCGATGCGGCAGCCGCCGCGCCCATCGCCGCGAACTGTTCGCCGGCGGCCACGATCACCGGGGCGGCGGCGACAAAGCCCTCGAAGCCGGCCAGATCGGCGGCTGCGTAGCTGACCGCCCAGTTTTTCATCGCCGGCGAAATCTTGCCGGCCGCCAGCGCGGCGGCCACGGCCTGCAAGGCCTTGTCACCGTCGATCGACGATTTCAGCGCCGCCACTTCGTCCTGCAACGCCTTCACGGCGCCGATCGGCACATATTCGGCCGGGTTCGGCCGGGAAGCACTGGACCGGGCGGCAGCGGCCACCAGATCATCGACGCCGGCGTCGGCCTTCAGGCCCAGCTTCTGCGCGGCGGCGGCCACTGCGGCCGTCGCATCGGCGCCCGCCTTGCACGCGGCGGCGGCCGCCAGCACCTGTTCTTCCGTCGCGTCGGCCGGCAGGCCAAGCGCGCCGGCAATTCGGGAAATGCTCACATCGTCCTCCTGTGGGGGTTGCCTGAAGGCCGCGGCCCTGGATGCCACTGCGGCCAGTTCGGTGATGGCCGGGGTGTTGGTCAGCCCGGCGTTCAGGATGCAGCGCACCTGCCGGGTTTCCGGATCGAAGGTGAACAGCGGCGAAAGATAGCGGTATTCACGCCGCAAAAGCCGCCCGTGCGCGGCCTGCGTCCACGCCACATCGGCCCAGATGCCGTCGGCCGCCGCTTCCAGCGTGGCGGCGTCGATCCAGCCGGCGGCTTCCGCCCGGCCGCCCACGCCCTCCACCGCGCCGAAAAAGCTCTGGTGGTCGTAATCGATCATGATGTCGGCGCGGCCGGCGTGGGCGCGGGTGGCTTCCACCACCGCCGCCATGCTTTCGGCCGGCAGGAAAAAGGGGCCGCGCCCGTCGCGCAGATGGATGGCGCCCGCCGGCAGCAACTGGATGCGCCGCCTGGGGCGCCCTTCGGAAACCACCTCGACGGCGGCGGCGATTGCGGTATAGGATGCAAGGGTGCGCGGCATGACGCACCTTCCTACCCCGACCAGGTGAACTGTTTCCCCGGCATCGCTTCCGGGGAACCCTTCAGCGTTTGCGAAAGGCGGGCGGGCAGGCTATATCGGCGTTACCGCACCGGAGACGACCGGAGCCGTGCTGATCCTTGCGGGGGTGGGTTCTAGGCCGGCGAATCGTCGGTGAAGGGGTGCCGGGGCAACCGCGCACCCCTTCTCTTATTCCGCCGCCCTCTCTCAATCCTCCGCATCGGCCCGCCGCCACGCCAATATGCCGCCGCGCACCTGTTCCTTTTCAAAATATTTCGCCTCTGTCGGGAACGCCGTCACGCCCTGCCAGCCATGCTTGCCTACCTGCATCGCTGCAAAGGCGTGGCGTTCTTCGCCTTCGATCCGGAACCGCGCCACGAAACGCCTGGTCAGCCGCCAGCGGAATCTCGTGCGGGCGCGGTTCGTCGCCACCTTTTCCCACACATACCAGATTTCATCCGGGCTGATGATGGTTTCGGCCAGCAGCAGGATGGTCGACCGGCGCTCTGCCGTCAGCTTGGTGCTGCCATCGGGGCGCTGGAAGAAGCGTTCGGAAATCAGCAGCGGCTGCCCGGTTTTATCGGTGAACAGCAGCGCATCCCCCGCCGGCTGCGATACCGCGCGGAAGCGTTCCACGAACCGCGCCACCGCATCGGCGTCGCTGCTATCCGCCGGCAGGATGGCGTCGGCCGGCAGCGCGCGGGCCGGCGGCAGCGGCGGCAGCGGCGCCTGGCGCCCGCCAAGGCCGGCCACCGGCGCCGCCAGCGGCGCATCCAGCATCGGCAGCTCGAACGCCCGCATCCACGAAACCCCCGGATTATAGCCGAAGCCCGGCCCCACGCCGCCCGGCACCACTTCGGGCGCGGCGGCGCCCGGCCGCCAGAACAGGCGCGGCGCCAGTTGCGGCAGATGATCGTCGGGCGTTACCTGCAGCCCCAGCCGGATCAGGTCGCGGTCGCTCAGCTGCACCACGCGGCAGCGGCAGCCCCAGTCGTTCGGCGGAAAATACACCTGCCAGAACGGATGATCGACCGGCAGCACGATATCGTCCAGCACCGCGTGGCTGGAGCGCACCCGTTCGTCGCCGGCGGTGCGGTAGCGCAGCCAGGGCATCAGCCCCTTGGCCGCCTGCATCAGCTTCCATTCGGCGGCGGCCGCCGCCAGGCGGAAATTGGTGGCGAAGATGGTTTCCAGCCGCTTCGGGCCGATGAACACCGCATCCCCGGTGCCGGTAACGGCGGGATCGGTCACCACGCCCCACCAGCCGTGCTTCTGCAATTCCGGGATCAGTTCGGCCTTCCACTGGTCCACCGGCTTGCCCTGCGCCCAGGCATCATCCAGCGATTGGCGGATGGTTTCCAGCAGATCATATTGCGCCACCTTGGCCACGGTGAAGGCGCGCACATGATCATCGTGCCAGGCTTCGGCCCAGTTCACGGTGGTGCGGTAATCCTTGGCGCGCAGATAGCGCAGCATTTCGTGCGGAGGCAGATCCAGCGCGGCGCGGATCGAAAGCGGCGGTTCAGCCATG
>NZ_DBNHFX010000219.1:0-4780 GCF_057137845.1 Sandaracinobacteroides sp.
GCTGGC
Source organism: Sandaracinobacteroides sp. (assembly GCF_057137845.1). NCBI lineage: Bacteria > Pseudomonadati > Pseudomonadota > Alphaproteobacteria > Sphingomonadales > Sphingosinicellaceae > Sandaracinobacteroides > Sandaracinobacteroides sp. The sequence continues at coordinate 7 of NZ_DBNHFX010000219.1, forward strand.
GCTGCTGATGTGGGGCGGCCAGGTGGTGGTGATTTCCACCCACGACGGGGTGGCGAACCCGTTCAACCGGCTGGTGGAAGATGTGCGCGCCGGCCGGCAGCCGGCGAAGCTGTTCCGCATCACCTTCGACGACGCCATTGCATCCGGCCTGTACGAGCGCATGGCCGAGGTGTTCGCCGCGCGCGGCAAGCCGATCGCGGCCAGGGCCGAATTCATCGCCGGCATCCGCGCTTTCTATGGCGACAGCGCCGCCGAGGAACTGGACGTGATCCCGTCGACCGGCGCGGGCAGCCTGATCGACCTGCAGTGCCTGGCCGCCTGCGAGGACGACGAGGCCGGCCGCCCGGAACTGTATCGGGGCGGGCTGTGCGTGATCGGCCGCGACGTGGCGCGACGCCGCGACGGACAGATCATCTGGTGCCTGGAACAGGTGGCCGACACGCTGGTGCTGCGCGATCGCTATGAAGAAACCGGCCGCAGCTTCGACGAGCAGGATGCGTTTTTCAACTGGCTGATGCAGAATCGCCGGATCATGCAGGCCGGGATCGACCAAGGCGGCATGGGGGAAAAGGTTGTCGAGGATCTGCAGCGCCTGCACGGCCGGCACCGGGTGAAGGGGTTCCTGCTGCAGGGTTCGACCAGGCTGGACATCGCCCTTAGCCTTGCCACCCGCATCGAGCGGGTGCGGTTGCGGATTCCGCGCGACCCGATCATCCGCGCCGATTTTCTGGCGATCAAGAAGCTGCCGGCCCCCGGCGGGCAGGTACGGATCGTGAACGCGAAGGATGAAGTCCACTCGGACAGGTTCTGGGCGGCGGGCATCGCCAGCCTGCTGGGCGACCTGCCGCCGGCCGAGTTCGATTACCGCCCGCTGGCGCGCACGGCCACGGCCGGCGGCGGCGGCCGGGATTTCTGGCGACCGGACCATGCCGGCGATTTCCGGGCCGGCGGCCGCAAAACAGGAAAGGGATTCTGAAAATGGCGGTGATCTCGCCCGAAGCTTACCGCCGGCGCATCAACCAGGCGGCGACGTCGCGGGCGGCCGCGCCCGCCGACGCCGCCCTGCTGCAGGCCGAGATATCGGCGGCCGACACCGCGCGGCTGCGCGGGCTGGCCGGCGGCTTTCATCCCGGCGGCCTGACGCCCGAGGCGCTGGGCCTGCTGCTGCGCGAGGCCGAGACCGGCGACGCCGACGGCTATCTGGATCTGGCCGAGGCGATGGAGGAGAAAGACCTGCACTATCTGGGCGTGCTTTCGAAACGAAAGCGGCAGGTGGTGCAGTTGCCGATCACGGTGGAGGCCGCAGGCGACGGCGCCGCCGACCAGAAGGCGGCGGACTTCATCCGCGAATGGGCTTCGCGCGACATTCTGGAAGCGGAGCTGTTCGATGTGCTGGATGCGATCGGCAAGGGCTATTCCGCCAGCGAAATCATCTGGAACCGCGATGGCAGGCTGTGGTTTCCGGAAAAGCTGAAGTGGCGCCACCCGCGCTGGTTCGCCTTCCACCGCGCCGATGGGGAAACGCCGCTGCTGAAAGGCGGCTTCGAAGGCGCTGATGCCCGGGATGGCCACAGCCAGGGCGTGCCGCTGCCGCCGGGCAAATTCCTGTTCCACCTGCATCCCGCGAAATCCGGCCTGCCGGTGCGCGGCGGGCTGGCGCGGGCCGTCGCCTGGGCGTGGCTGTTCAAGAACTATGCCGTGAAGGACTGGCTGGCCTTCGCCGAAATCTATGGCCGGCCGTTCCGCATCGGCCGCTATCCGGCCGGTGCGACCGAGGACCAGATCGCAACCTTGCTGCGCGCCGTGGCCGGCATGGGCGAAGACGCGGCGGCCGTGATCCCGGAATCCATGGCGATCGAACTGGTGGACGGCAAAGCGGGCGGCGGCGACCTTTACGAACGCATGGCGGCGTTTCTGGACAGGCAGATATCGAAGGCGGTGCTGGGCGAAACCGCCACCACCGATGCCGATGTGGGCGGCCTTGGCAGCGGCCGCGAACATGGCGACGTGCGCGCCGACATCGAACGCGCCGACGCGCGGCTGCTGGGCGCAAGCCTGACCCGCGACATCGCAACACCCATGGTGCGGCTGAATTTCGGCCCCGATGCCGGCGTGCCGAAGATCCGGCTGGGCCGGGCCGAGGAATGGGACGCCGGGCAGATGATGCCGGCGGTGCGCACCTTCGTGGAACTGGGCGGCCGGGTGGAAATGAGCGTGATCGCCGACCGGCTGGGCCTGCCGGATGCGCCAAAGGGCGAAGGGGCGGAACTGCTGCGCTGGCCGGATGCCGCCGATGGCGAAACGGGGCGGGCCGAAATAAGCCCCGTACAGCGCCGAAAGGGGGCAAGTGGCCTGCAGATACCTGAAACGGCTTCGACCCGGTTCTTAATGGCCTCTTATCCCCCTTATTCGCTATGTCCGCCCGCCACCGGCGATGCGCGGATGCGCGGCGGGCCGGAAAACGGCCTGCGGGCGGCAATAATGGCCGGAATCGCCGCCGCGATGGCCGCGCACCTGCCGCCGGCCGGAACCGGCGAACCCGCCGCCGAAGATGAAATCGCGGCGCTGCTGGCGGAAGAGTGGGAGGAAATCCTGACGCCCGTCGCCGATCCGCTGCTGGCGGCGGCCGGCGGGGCGGCCAGCTATGAAGATGCGCTGGCGGCGATCACCGCCACGCTGGCGGCAACCGATACGGCGGCGCTGGAAAACGCGGTGGCGCGCGGCAGCCTGCTGGCGCGGGCGGAAACAGCCGCCGCCCGATCGGCGGCAAATGAAGCGCTGGCCGCCCATTCCGACGATACGCGGGCAAAACTTGCCGATGTGGCGCGACGGCGCCAACGGGAAAAGGGGCGCTTCGCGGAGGAGGGAATCGGCCCGCGCGGCCTGCGGCGGCTGGCGGTGCAGGACGGGCGCGAGCATGTGGAAATCGCGCGGCTGACCGATGAAAGCGCGCGCCTGCTGGAAGTGCGATCGCCCAGCCTGCGCCTTTCGGCGGCCACCTTGCGGAAGCAGATTCGGAAACACCCGGAAGTGTTGCTGACGGACTATCGATATGTTTCGACCATGGTGAACCATGGAGAGTTGCGGCTGGAGCAAGGCGGCGTGTTCCAGGCAATCGACTGGCGCGATGGCGATCCATGGTATGCGGTGGTGAAGCGGACCCGCGACGGAGAGAGCGCCTTTCTTGTTTCCTATCGTCGGACGAGCGCCGAAGACCTTGAGAGGAAAATGGCCGTCAGCCAGCGGTTACGAAAGGCAAAATGATGGGGGGAGTAACCGCCCGGCGTGGATCCCATGCCCACGTGGCACCGAGTGAACGCCGAAGCGAACGCAGCCAGACGGGGCTTCCCGGACGGACCGCCTGTATAATCCCGGCGGGCGGGGAATGCAATTGATGGCGATCACCGCTGCCAGCGGGCCAGAAAAAGGGGCGCCCGGTTGCCCGGACGCCCCGAACGGCGCGATGGCCGGGGTTCAGGCGGCCCGGTTCTGCCCCGGCGGGCGTTCGCGGCGCTGGCGGCAGATTTCGCGCGCGGCGCCACCAACCGCCGCCTGCAAAAACGCCGCTTCATATGCGGAAAGGCTGGCGCGCAGCCTGATCCGCATCGCCTCGCCCTTCAGCATGGCGAAAATGCCTTCGAACAGGGTGATGTCCATCTCGCCGCGCTGTGGCGACGTCAGACTGCTTAGCGACGTCAGCGCATCCAGCGCCTTGATGTGGCCATCCAGCATCAGGCCATCCACATCGTCGGCGATGCCGGAGAGCCAGCTTATCTCGTTCGCCAGATCGCGCGCCAGGCTGTCGTCGGTCGGCATGTGGAAGCCCTCAGCCATGGTGCGCCTCCTGCCCGAACAGATCGATCTGGCCATCATTGGCCGGCAGCCGCACCACAGGCTTGCGCGGTTCCAGCACGAACAGATCGATCAGCGATCTCCGGCGCTTGTTCGCCCAGTAAGCGCTGCGGCCCAGAAGCGCCCCGACCTTGGTGCCGGGCAGCCCCAGCCTGAACATCAGCGCCGCGCGCGCCACGCCGGGTTCTGCCAGCAGCAGGCCGCGCGCATCCAGGATCACCGACTGCGCGGCATCGTCGGGCACCGGCGCTGCCAGCAGGTCTTGCAGATCGGCGGGGCTGGGAATTCCGAACGCGGCGTTGATCTGCTGTTCGATGGCGGCGCGCAAATGGTCCTGCATGTCGATCAACGCCAGACGCGCTGCCTCGCCGACCTTCGAAGGGCTGACCTGCACCAGCCACAGGCCGATATCGGCGGTCGGCAGCATCCAAGTTTCGTAGAATTTGCCATCGGCAGCGGGGGCTTTAAAAGCCCCGACTGTCAGGCCTGGCGAGCGCTGGATTACCCGGCGTTGGGCACGCCAGCTGAGGCCCAGAAATTCGCAGATCGGGCGCGGCGCGGTCCACCAGCGGTGTTGGTGGTAAAAGGCGGTGCCGGTCCAGGCGCCGAACCGTATAGGGGTGGTCAACATCGTCATCGCTACATCTCCCTTTTGATGGGGATGCCGGGCGGCGGCATACGCACCGCCCGGCCCGACCACGGAACGGCATGGTCGCCGGGAGCTCAAAACCCAGACGTAGTTGGGCGTGCTTCTTCCCCTTGCGGGTCTTGTAGCCGCACACTCCCGGCGGGAACCGGACCGGATGCATATTCTTGCGTTGAATGCATCGCTTTCGTGGATCGCCGCCGCTACGTCGGTGTTTTGAAGCACCGTGCGGATAGTGGCGCATGGCGGGCGGCAGATCAAGGGGCAATCGGCGGC
>NZ_DBNHFX010000220.1:0-2350 GCF_057137845.1 Sandaracinobacteroides sp.
TGGAGGCCCGAGCCGGAATCGAACCGGCGTGCAAGGATTTGCAGTCCTCTGCGTAACCACTCCGCCATCGGGCCTCGTGCGTGGTGAGGGCGGCGTCTAGCAGGCGTGCCCGGTCCTGCAAAGCCCAGTTTTCGTGGTGGCGGCTGTGCCGGTGCCAGTGCGCTGCCCTGTCAGGGGTGTTCCTTCAGGTAGGTGCCGATCTCGTCGAAGAAGCGTTCCAACTGGTGCAACACGTTCAGTTTGAACGCGTAATTGACGTCGGCCGAGCTGCTTTCGATGATGTTGGATTCGTCCACCTTTTCTGCATAAGCGTCTGCAAGACCTTGAATATAGGCCTGATCAAGCTCGATATGGCCCGCTTTGTCCAACATCCGAAGCTGCACGACCATCATCTGGCGGACGAGCATTTCCAGTGTCGTGATTCGCGCGACCAGCACCACCGGATCCAGTTCGACCTGATCGCCCGCTGATTCCTCTGCCATCCCACACTCCCGCCTGCCTCGCGCCCTGCTTATCGCCCCGCGCCGGCGGGCGCCAGCCGCCAGCCGATGGTTGCACTCCGCTGGCGAGGTTCCTAAGCGAATGGCGTTGCCCTTGGGGGCGATTCCGTAATGACAGGAGCAGCACGTGACCGCCATCGTCGACCTCATCGCCCGCGAGATCCTCGACAGCCGTGGAAATCCGACCATCGAAGTGGATTGCATCCTTGAGGACGGCAGCTTCGGGCGGGCGGCGGTGCCGTCCGGCGCGTCGACCGGCGCGCACGAGGCAGTCGAGAAGCGCGACGGCGACAAGGCGCGCTATCTGGGCAAGGGTGTGCGGGAAGCGGTCGCAGCCGTGCATGGCGACCTTTCCGACGCGCTGATCGGCCTAAACGCCGAGGAGCAGGAAGAAATCGATGCGCAGATGATCGCGCTCGACGGGACGCCAAACAAGGCGAGGCTGGGTGCGAACGCGATTCTGGGTGTCAGCCTGGCGGTGGCGAAGGCTGCGGCCGATGCGCGGGGGCTGCCGCTGTATCGTTACGTGGGCGGCACGGCGGCGCGCGTATTGCCGGTGCCGATGATGAACATCGTGAATGGCGGCGCGCACGCCGACAATCCGATCGATTTTCAGGAATTCATGATCATGCCGGTTGGCGCCGACAGCTTTGCCGAAGGGCTGCGCTGGGGTGCCGAAATCTTTCATACGCTGAAGAAGGAACTGCATGGGCGAGGCCTTTCCACTTCGGTTGGCGACGAAGGTGGCTTTGCGCCGAACCTGTCGAGCGCGACCGAAGCGCTGGATGTGATCTTGCAGGCGGTCGGCAAGGCGGGTTTCAAGGCGGGCGACGACGTGATGCTGGCGTTGGACTGTGCCTCGACTGAATTTTTTCGCGACGGCGCCTACCACATGGAAGGCGAGGGCAGGGCACTGTCGCCCGACCAGATGGCGGGGTTTCTTGCGAAGCTTGCGGCAGACTACCCCATCCTCTCGATCGAGGACGGTATGGCCGAAGATGATTGGGCGGGCTGGAAGACGCTGACGGATCAGATCGGCAAGGATGTCCAGCTTGTGGGGGATGATCTGTTCGTCACCAATGCGGCGCGGCTGCGGCAGGGCATCGGCCAGGGGGTCGCCAACTCGATCCTGGTGAAGGTGAACCAGATCGGCACCCTTTCGGAAACGCTGGAAGCGGTGAACACCGCGCATCGCGCGCGCTATACTGCGGTGATGAGCCACCGTTCGGGCGAAACCGAGGACGCGACGATCGCCGACTTGGCGGTTGCAACCAACTGCGGGCAGATCAAGACCGGGTCGCTTTCGCGATCGGACCGACTGGCGAAGTATAACCAGCTACTCAGGATCGAGGCTGAGCTGGGCGATGCAGCGATCTATGCGGGGCGCGACATTCTGCGGAGCTGAGCGCGAGCGCCTGATCAAAGGCAATCTTCATGTGACATGTGAAGATTGAAAACACATGTAATTCAATATGATACGTAATATTGTGCACATGCGTAAGCGCCGTTGATACGGCGTGTGAATGTCCTTGCGCATAAAGTTTCGCGCGAGGCCAGTTGTGCGACCAAAAGAAAGAGGGCCCGGCGGACAGGGATCGCCGGGCCCATTGTGTGTTGATTATTCAGGGTTGGAAGTTGCGCTCAGGCAGCAATTTTGTGCCTTCGCGCGGCAAAGCCGAACATGCAGATGCCTGTGATCAGCATTGCCATTGTGCCGGTTTCTGGCACCGGTGACATTGTGTTGTCACTCTTGTTGTTGTTCGTCGTCGTTGCGACTGGTTGCTGAGCCGCCTGATAGCTGGCGGTCTTGTATTGGGCCTGGCTGCCGGCTGCCGGGTCTTCTGCCCGGT
>NZ_DBNHFX010000221.1:0-4142 GCF_057137845.1 Sandaracinobacteroides sp.
TGATGCCGCCCGAATGAAAGCCGTAGGCGGCGGTGCGCTGGATTCCGGCGGCATCGAGGAACGCGACGATCGCGTCGGCGAAATCGCCGATTTCCGGGCGGTGGCCGCTGTCGGGCAGCGGGTCGGAATGGCCATAGCCCGGCGTGTCGGGGGCGATGCAGGTGAAATGCGGTGCCCAGCGTTCGATCAGCGGCAGATACTCCGCCGAGGAACGCGGGCTCTGGTGGACCATCAGCAGCGGTGGTCCGCTTCCGGCCTTGCGATAGTGAACGCGGCGGTTGCCGACATCGAGGAAGTGGCGCGTGATCATCGGGGCAATTTGTCCGGACAAATCGGGATAGACAAGCCCCGATCTGCATGTAATGCAGGACCGAACGTGCAGGGACAGATGATGATGGCGCAGGAAGTTGGCGTGGCCGGACAGCAAATCGAAGTTCGCAACCCGCGAACGGGCGAGGTGGACTACACGATCCACCGCGCCGATGTGGCGGCCGCCGCGCAGCGGCTGCGCGCCATGCAGCCGGGCTGGGCTGCGATCGGCGCCGAGGGCAGGGCGGCCCGGCTGAAGGCGTTCGCGCAGGCGATCAGCGCCCGCCGCGACGCCCTTGCAGATGCCCTGACCGCCGATACCGGCCGGCGGGCCATTTCCATCGTCGAGGTGGACGCCATGCTGGGGGTGATCGCACGCTGGGCGAACGGCGCGCCCGGCCAGATCGCAGCGGCGGAATCGCAACGCATCGAGACGTCGATTCCCGGCATTTCGACGTCCACCCGGCTGGTGCCCTATCAACTGGTCGGCGCGATCAGCCCGTGGAACTTTCCGCTGACCCTGTCGCTGATCGATGCGATCCCGGCGCTGGCCGCCGGTTGCGCGGTGCTGGTGAAGCCTTCCGAAGTGACGCCGCGCTTCATCAGGCCGTTGATGCAGGCGGTGGCCGATGTGCCGGGCCTGCCGCTGGAATTGATCGAGGGCGATGGCGCGACCGGGGCAGAACTGGTCGGTGCTGTCGATTTTCTGGTGTTCACCGGTTCGGTTGCGACCGGCCGCAAGGTGGGCGAAGCGGCGGCGCGCGCCTTCATTCCGGCAAGCCTGGAGCTGGGCGGCAAGGATCCGATGATCGTGATGGCAAGCGCCGATCCGGCGGGCGCTGCCGCAACCGCGCTCAGGGCGTCGATCGTCAACACCGGGCAGGCCTGCCAGTCGATCGAGCGGCTGATCGTGGCGAAGGAAATCGCCGCCCCGTTCCTCGACGCACTTGTGGAAGCTGCGAAAGCCGTGCGGCTGAACTGGCCCGACATCCGGCAGGGCGACATCGGGCCTTTCATCTTTGCCCGGCAGGCCGAAATCGTGCAGGCGCAGATCGACGACGCCGTGGCGAAAGGCGCGAAGCTGCTGGCCGGCGGCCGGGTGGAGACGCTGGATGGCGGCCTCTATCTGCGGCCGACAGTGCTGGTTGATGTGACCGACGACATGGCGATCCTCGCCGACGAGACGTTCGGGCCGGTCATTCCTGTGTCGTTGTTCGAAACCGAAGACGAGGCGGTTTCGATGGCGAACGCCGGGCGCTACGGCCTGTCGGCGGCAGTGGTTGCCGGCAGTGTCGAGGAAGCCGAAGCCGTGGCCGCCCGGCTGCAGGCGGGCGCCGTTTCGATCAACGACGGGTCGCTTACGTCGATGGTCTGGGAAGCCGAAAAGTCGAGCTTCAAGGCGTCGGGGCTTGGCCCCTCGCGCATGGGGGCGAGCGGCATGATGCGGTTCTTCCGCAGGCAGGCCCTGATCCGCCAGTCCGGACAGCCGCTGCCGCTGGCCGCCTATGCCGAGGAAACGCGCAAGGGCTGATGCGCGCGCGCTGAACGCCGGCGAAACAAAAAGGGGGTGGACCGACGTCCGCCCCCTTTGGTGTCTGCGGCCTGACGTTTCAGGGCAGCTTTTCCAGTTCCTTCGTCACATCTTCCAGCGACGGTTCATCGACTTCCATCGATTCCATGTGCTGCTGCACACCGCGCAGCACGCGGGCGATATATTCCTTGGTGCCGAGCGCGCGCTCGTAGGCGGCGTCGCGGTCGGGGGCGTAGGTTTCGATGTCGGCGCGGTTGATGCTGCCCTTCTGTTCCAGCAGCCGTTCGATGGTGTCGAGCCGGTCTTTCACCACCGACACTTCGGCGACCACCGCCATCAGGATCGAGACGGTGCGATCGAGCGCCGGGTCTTCGAAATAGTCGGGGCGGCGGCCCTTGGCGCGGGTTCCGGCGCGGGCGATCCAGTCGAGATTCTCGGTCATGCGGTCAGGCCTTCCATGCGCCATAGGCGTGCCAGAATGCGGCGCGGCCATGGTCTTCCTTTTCATCCTGCTTGTGTTGCGGGAACACGCTGGTGTCGACGACGGCGGCGATGTCGATGTCGAACAGCTTGTCGCGCTGGAACCCGGAATCGACCATCAGGTCCCTCAGGTCGAAGCCGTGCATGATCGACCAGCATGGTTCGTTGTTGTTGAAGGCGTCCCAGTCGCGCTGGAACTGCTGGAACAGCGGCATGTCGGCGGAATATTGCGGCTGCTCGACGTGGAGCGACAGCCCGCCGGGAGCAAGAATGCGGTGGATCTCGTTCAGCACGCGCGGAATGGTGTTGGTGGCCAGCTCGTGCAGGAACATTGTGCTTTGCACCCAGTCGAAGTGGCCGTCCGGGAAGCTGGTGTGCTCGGCGTCCATCTGGATGAACTTCAGGTTTTTCGCACCCAGCGCCTGCGCCCGCGCATGGCCGTAGCGGAGCGAGGCGGCGCCGACGTCGATGCCAATCACTTCGGCATCGGGGAAGGCCAGCGCCAGCGGCACCAGATTGTGGCCGATGGTGCAGCCGATATCGAGGATGCGGCGCGGCTGCCAGCCGGGGCGGGCTTCGCGGATCCACTTCACCAGCGCCTGCCCGCCGCCATCCGACAGCGCACCGAGGCCGCCTGCCGTGGTGGCGAACATGCCGCTGTCGTAGTTGGCGCCCGCCGACACGTCGCCGGGGCGTTCCTCGCCGAAAAAGCTGCCGGGCATGCAGTGGATGTCGGTCACGGCCTGATAATAGGGGACCTTTACGGCCGGGTTCAGTTGCAGCGTGTCGCGGCCTTCGTTGAACTGGCGCGCCTTTGCATCGAGTTCATCGAGCTGGCGCAGCACCATCGCGCGGCCGTTCTGCTGCCGCATCTCCATCGAGTTGCGCTTCAGCGCCGACCAGGTCTGGTGCCATGGATTGCGGTTCATGGCGTCGCGGATTTCATAGCGGTGTTCAGGGTCGCGGCCATGTTCGGCGCGGAAGGCCGGCAGCACCTGCCGTTCGTAGGCGATGCGGTTGCCCTGGCCGACGGTGCCGGACAGGTAGCGGTTCAGCCCGGCGAGGAAGTTGAAACGGGCGACTTCGTCGTGGCGGGGCACCGGGAACATGCCATGGTAGTTCAGTGCCGTATAGGGCGGCGGTACGTCTTCGCGGCTCATATGAGGCCCTCCTTTGCTAGTCTCTCGATCACGTCTGCCTGCACGCGGTTGAAATGGTCGCGGTCGGGGATGGTGAGCCCGTCTGCGGCAAGCAGGCTGTCGGCCGGTTGCACCCGCGTATCGGCGTAGGTTGCTGCGAACAGTTCGAGCCGCTGGCGCGACAACTGGTTCACCATGCCGGGCTTGCGCCGGGCGGCGCGCAATGCGCCGATGTCGATGTCGGCAAAGGCGGTGAAGGTTTCACCATAGCCGGATTCCGCCAGCACATTGCCCTTCCAGTCGGTTACCGTCGAATGGCCGTCGGCGCTGGCCAGCGGCATGGCCGTGCCCTCGATCCCGGCGGTGTTGGCGGAAACCACATAGGCCATGTTTTCGAAGGCGCGGGCGCGCCGTGCAGTCGCCTTGGGGGTGGCCAGCGGCGAGCCGATTTCCGACGAGGAGTGCACGAACAGCTCGGCGCCGCGCAGCGCGTGGGCGCGGGCGATTTCCGGATACAGGATTTCTTCCGAGGCGATCGCCGCCAGATTGCCGATTTCCGTGCGGGCGACGGGAAACACGCCTTCCAGCCCGTAGATGTCGAGGTAGCGGCTGAACACGTCGTGCGGGGTCGGCGCATACATGGAATTGAGCCGCCGGTAGCGCAGCACCACGTCGCCCGATGG
>NZ_DBNHFX010000222.1:0-6250 GCF_057137845.1 Sandaracinobacteroides sp.
CGGCAGGTGCTGCGCTGACGCTTGCCGGGCGGCTGTTGCGCGAGGCTGAAGCGCGCGTCGAGACGATCGAATTCGGATTGACGTGGAAGTGGCTGTGGCTGACCGTAGGCGACCTGGTGACGATCGACGGGCGCGGCCCGTGGTGCATCCGCGAGCGGGACATTCGCGGGCTTGCCGTGCACTGCCGGGCGGAGCGGGTTGCCGATCCTGCCGTGCGCCCGGCATCGATCGGTGATCCGGGACGCGGAAATGGCGCGCCGATGGTGCCGGCGGGGCCGACGGACATCCGGTTGATCGAAGCACCGGTTCCCTTGACCGGGGAGCAGCCGGCGCTGTTCGTGTGGCTGGGTGGCGGGGCCGGCTGGCGCGGGGCTGCCGCGTATCTGCTGGAGGCAGGAAACGAGACGCCGCTGGGAGAGGTGCGTGACGCTTCTGCGCGCGGCCAGTTGGTTGCCCCGCTGACGGCAGGCCAGGATTTGTTCTGGGACAGGGAGGGCGCGTTGCTGGTCGCCGTGGAAGCGGGCCTTCCCGGCTTTGAAACGCGAACCGAACAGGATGTTCTGGCTGGCGCAAATCTGCTGCTGGTCGGCGAGGAACTGTTGCAGTTTCGCGATGCCTGGATGGTTGGCGACGGGATTGTCAGGTTGTCGTGCCTGTTACGCGGGCGCTTCGGGACCGGGGCGCACGCGGGTTGGCATGAGCCGGGCAAGACTGTCCGGCAGGTCGTGCCGGAGCGACTGTTGCGTCTGGCCATATCGGCGGACGATGTCGGCCGGGAGAGGGTGATCCTGGCTGCGGGGCGAGGGGACCCGGCCGGCGGCACGGAGGCATCGGGAACGATCACGGGTGTGGCGCTTGGCCCGATGGCGCCGGTGCATCTGCGGGTGGTCAGGCGCGCGGACGGCGCGATCGAGGGCGATTGGATGGCGCGTGCGGCTGCGATGTGGCCGTGGTCGTATCCGGAGGGGCAGGCACTGTCGTGGCGATGGAAGTTTGCAGAGACGGCAGGCCAGACTGTCGGCGGCACGCTGACCGCTGCCAGTCTGCGACTAAGTGTCGCCGAGCAGGTAGCCTTGCGCGGGGCGCCGTTCGGGCCGGGGCTGTTGATGGTCGAGGTGGCTGGCGAAGGGCCGGCGGCCTTCCGAACCGCGCAGGCCTATTTGAACTGAGGAGGAAGGAATCATGGTCGAGAGTGCGCGCCTTGGCCTGCCGCTGCTGGTGCCGGGGCAGGGTCAGAAGGATATCACCCACAACGAAGCTCTGCTGACACTGGACATGCTGGTGCAGCCAGCGGTGACGAGCGCGACGTTGGCTGCGCCGCCTGCCGAGCCGCTGGTCGGGGCGTGCTGGCTGGTTCCCGCAGGCGCCTCCGGTGCGTGGAGCGGACGCGACGGTTGCGTTGCTATGTGGAGTTCCGGCGGCTGGCGGTTTGCGATACCGGCAGAAGGATGGACGACGTGGGTTTCCGATACTGCGGTTGCTGTGCGCCGCGAGGGTGGCGGGTGGGTGCCAGTTCGCGGCTTCCCGGATCCTGCGCCGTCTGTCGTGGAACCTGCGGGAGGCGCCGTGATCGATATTGAGGCGCGGAACGCCATTGCGTCGATCCTTGCCAGTTTGACTGGCCTTGGCTTGCTGGAAGCCTGATTTTTACAGGGCGCATCGCGTCATTGGTAGGGGCCGTGTTGCACGTGCGACACAGTTTTGGATAGCCAACCCCTTGCTAAGTCACGTCAGGCTCGTTTACATGGCTACCGCCTGAGTGCGTCATTACGTAAGAAGGGGATAATCATGGGTAAGTTCGCCGTTGCGGTTGCTCTCGCAACCACGGTGCTGGCCGGAGCCGCGCAAGCGCGCGACAAGTCGTGGTATATTGGCCTCGACGCCGGTGCGTTTATTGCAGAAAAGCGTGGCTTCGATATCACTGCCGCATCGCGTCCGACGGTCGATAACGGCCTGCGCAACAGCTACGAGCCGGGCTGGGAAGTCGGCGGCGTTCTGGGCTATGACTTCGGTGCGTTCCGCAGCGAATTCGAGGTGGCCTACAAGGATGCCAACCTGAACGCGGTCACCGTTGCCGGTGGTATCCCGCCGATTGCCTGGGGGAACACGATCGGCGTTCCTCCGTCTGGCAAGTATGATGCGGCTGACGGTAACGCGCGCATCCTGTCGTTCATGCTGAACGGCATGTTCGACTTCGGCAACAACGACGAATCGCGCTTCGGCGGCTTCGTTGGTGGCGGTGTCGGTATTGCGCGCCTCAACGCGCACATCTGGCAGCTCATGAAGTATCACTTGGCGTTCTCGGACGACAGCGACACCGGGTTCGCCTGGCAGGCGCTGGCCGGCATTCGCTACAGCCTGTCGGACAACATCGATCTGTCGCTGAAGTATCGCTTCTTCAACATGAACGGTGTCGACCTGCTGACGACCAACGGGCACGACCTGTCGGGCAACTGGCGCAGCCACAGCCTTCTGGCTGGTCTGACCTACAACCTCGGCGAGAAGGAAGTGGCTCCGCCGCCTCCGCCGCCGCCGCCGCCGCCGCCGCCTCCGCCGCCGCCGCCTCCGCCGCCTCCGCCGGCAGTTGTGGTTCCGGGTCCGTTCCTCGTCTTCTTTGACTGGGACAAGTACAACATCACGCCGGAAGCTGCTGCGATCCTCGATCGCGCTGCGGAAGCCTACATCCAGACCGGTCAGTCGTCGGTGCAGATCGACGGTCACACCGATACCTCGGGTCCGGCTGCCTATAACCAGGCGCTGTCTGAGCGTCGCGCGAATGCCGTCAAGGCCTACATGGCTGGCAAGGGCATTCCCGAAAGCCAGATGTCGACTCGTGGCTTCGGCTTCAACCGCCTGCTGGTCGACACGCCGCTCGGCGTGCGCGAGCCGCAGAACCGTCGTGCGGAAATCATCTTCGGCAAGACTGCCAACTGATTTCCGCCGCAGGGCTTCAGCCCTCGGTCTGAAAAGGGAGGCCCGCTGCACTTCGGTGCGGCGGGCTTTTCCTTGTTGGCGGCCTTGGTAAAGATGCATCGCGACAGGCGCTGTGCCCATATCGCGTAGAACCGCCATGCCGTTCAGGGCCTGAACACACGGCAAGCGTCGGGGCAGGGGTTCCAACCCTGTCTGACCGTTGGGGTATGCGTGGGAGCCAGTCCGGCGGGCGTAGCGCCGTCGGCTGCCTATGCTATTCGTGCTTCCAATCGCCGCTTGCGATGCCCTGGGCACGAAGCAGCACGGTCAGGTCGCCGATTCGAACGGCGCCGTCTGCGGCGGCGGCTGCCTTGGGTTTCGCGTGGTAGGCGACCCCCAATCCGGCTTCCTGCAACATCGGAATGTCATTGGCGCCGTCTCCGACTGCGAGCGTGTCGGCGACAGCGAGACTGCACGCACTGCGTTCTTCGATCATCGTTGCGCGCTTGACTTCCGAGTCGACGATCGGATGCCCGACCGTGCCGGATAGCCGCCCGTCGGCGATGTGCAGCAGATTCGCATGCGCGCGATCGAAACCGATCAGCGCGGCGACCGGGCCGGTGAATGCGGTGAATCCGCCCGAGACCAGCACCGCACGTGCACCCCAGCCCTGCATCGTCCGGATCAGCGCCCGGGCACCCGGCATCAGTTCGATTCGCTCGGCGAGGCAGCGTTCGATTGCCGTGGCGTCGAGCCCGCGCAATGCTGCGACGCGCGCTTTCAGCGCGTCTGCGAAGTCGAGTTCGCCCTGCATTGCGCGCTCGGTGATTGCCGCGATCTCGGCCTTCAGGCCAGCGAAGTCGGCCAGCTCGTCGATGCATTCCTGCTGGATCATCGTAGAATCCATATCAGCGACCAGCAGCAGCTTACGCCGCCGGGAGCTCGCGGGCTGCACGATCACGTCGACGTGTCTCAACGCAGCTTCGAGTACTGCCCTTGCCGATGGCGCGGTTGCGCCGCCGACCATCAGATCCACTGCAAACGGAGCGTCGAACGGGACTACACCCTCGACCATCGCACCGATCGAAGCCAGCGCGGCGCTTGCGGTATCTTGGTCCTGCTGCGACAAGCCGTCAGCAGAAATCAGCGTAACGATCAGCAGGTCGGTCTTCTTCATGAATATGTGCAGGCCTCCACTCGTGGTCATTGCAGGGCCTACCGCCAGCGGCAAGTCGGCCCTTGCCCTCGAACTCGCCGAGCGCGAGGGCGGCGTTCTAATCAACGCAGACGCGAGCCAAGTCTATGCCGATCTTCGTATCCTGTCGGCCCGCCCGTCCGAGAGCGAGGAAGCGCGTGCACCGCACCGCCTGTTCGGATGCATGGATGGCGCTGAACATTGCTCGGCCACGCGATGGGCAAATCTGGCCCGCGTTGAAGTGGTTGCAGCGCATGCGGCGGGGCGCCTGCCTATCCTTGTAGGTGGAACCGGCATGTATCTTCGCACCCTGCTGGAAGGAATGGCGCCGGTACCGGTGATCGCAGCCGAGATCCGGGCGGCGGTGCGCGCGCTTGGCGCCGAGGCTGCGCGGGCAGCGCTGGAGCAGGATGATCCGCTTGCCGCATCCCGCCTTCATCCGAACGACAGCCAGCGCAACGCCCGCGCGCTGGAGGTGTTCCGCTCGACCGGCCGCTCGATCGTGGAATGGCAGCAGGCGCGCCACTCGGGGGGGATTGCGGATGAATTTGCCGTGCGCGCCCTCGTCGTCGACATCGACCGTGCGTTGTTGATGCGAAGGATCGATCGCCGCATCGACGCGATGTGGAGCGCGGGCGCGTTGGAAGAGGTGGCGGCCCTGCTGGCACGCAGGCTTCCGGCTGATGCTCCGGTGCTCAGGGCGATCGGAGTCCCGCCTCTGGCAGACCTCCTTTCCGGGCGTTGCGACGGGGACGCGGCGCTGGAGCGCTGGCGTATCGACACGCGGCGCTATGCAAAGCGGCAGATGACCTGGCTTCGCAACCAGTGGCCCGGCTGGGACAGAGTATCCGCGCCAGCCTGAATATAGGGGGTACAGCTCTGCCAGGGCAGCGTTTCCCGATTCGAAGGCACGGCGCATGCGCGCACGTTTTCCTTGCTGCGCTTGCGAAAAATGCACGAATCACACCAATAGATAATTTCATGCGCATGAAATGTGCAAATATATTATGTTATGCATAATATAATTATCCACGACTCGTTGACAGTCCGCCTCGCCATGCCTATTCGGCCCGTTCACCTCGAACGACAGTCGAAAGGACGTTTCATGCAAGGCCGGGAGTTGAGCGGCGCCGACATCATCGTGAAAGCGCTTGTCGATCTCGGTGTGGATACCGTCTTCGGCTATCCCGGCGGTGCGGTGCTGCCGATTTACGATGCGCTGTTCCGCCAGAACCGGATCCGCCACATTCTGGTCCGCCACGAACAGGGCGCCGTGCATGCCGCCGAAGGCTATGCGCGGTCGACCGGCAAGCCGGGCGTGGTGCTGGTGACGTCCGGCCCGGGCGCCACCAATGCCGTGACCGGCATCACCGACGCGCTGATGGATTCGATCCCGGTGGTCGTGCTCACGGGGCAGGTGGCAACGCACCTCATCGGGTCGGATGCGTTTCAGGAATGCGATACCGTCGGGATCACGCGGCACTGCTCGAAGCATAATTATCTGGTCAAGGACACGGCGCGACTGGGCGCGGTCATCCACGAGGCGTTCCACATCGCAACCTCCGGTCGGCCGGGGCCGGTTGTCGTCGACATTCCCAAGAATGTGCAGGTGGCGACCGCCCGCTACGAGAAGCCAGGCAAGATCGAGCACAAGACCTACCGCCCCCGCGTGAAAGGCGATCTCGCGGCGATCGGCAAGGCCGTCGAGTGGCTGGCTGCCGCCCAGCGTCCGATTCTCTATATCGGCGGCGGTGTCATCAATTCCGGCCCCGGTGCAGCGCAACTGCTACGCGACCTGGCGCGGCTGTGCGGCGCGCCGGTAACGTCGACGCTGATGGGCCTTGGCGCGTTTCCAGCCTCTGACCCGCAGTTCCTCGGCATGCTGGGCATGCACGGTACCTATGAAGCCAATATGGCGATGAACCAGTGCGACCTGATGATCAGTTTGGGGGCGCGTTTCGACGACCGGGTGACCGGGCGTCTGGATGGGTTCAGCCCGAACAGCCGCAAGGTTCATGTCGACATCGACCCATCCAGCTTCAACAAGACGGTCCGCGTCGACCTGACGATCGAAGGCGACGTTGGCCATGTGCTGGAGGACATGATCAAGCTGTGGCGCGCACAAGGAGCAGCGGCCCCGGC
>NZ_DBNHFX010000223.1:0-1415 GCF_057137845.1 Sandaracinobacteroides sp.
TCCAGCGCATAACGCCGGCCGAGGCCGCCACCGGCGCCCGTCACGATGGCAACGCGATTGTCATAGCGGATGGTCATATGATGTTCCCTTCAGGTTTCGGGCGGCCCGTATCGAAAAATCCGGCACCACGACCGTTCGGGATGGCGATAAGCACTGCCGACCGGGTTTGCCAACCCTCGCAAAAAGACGCAGGCCGTTCGACAAAACAGCCTGCGACCTGTCCGCAGCAAGCCGGGGAAGCCGAAAGCCCGCGTATTGCGGGCAGACAATTCTGCCGGTTGCAGGCCCGCCTACTGCGGGCAGGGAACCTGCTTGTTGGTGGCGACTTCATAGCAGGTTCCGGCAGGCTCGTCGGCGTTTGCCGCGCGGATTGCACCCGCCGTTCCGCCAATGATGGCGCCACGTGTGGCGCTGCCGCCGGTAGCCACGCCCGCAGCCGCGCCGCGCGCCGCGCCACGCACGGAACCCTGCGCCGTATCTCCGCCCTGCGTTGCGCCCACCGTGCCGCCGATCACGGCGCCCGCAGCGGCGCTGCCGCCGGTTGCAGTGCCCATCGCAGCGCCACGCGCGGCACCGCTGCCCGTCGATGTCTGGCAACCAGCCAAAGCAAGCGCTCCGGCCGACAGTGCTGCAAGACCCATAATTCTCGTCGCGCCCATGATGAATCTCCCACACAAATACGGCGCAGTGTTCGCTGCGCATCAGCAGGATACATGATCGGCAATCCGGCACAACTGCCTGTCGGCACTGTTCAAACGGTGGTTTGTTGCGCCACGTCCAGTGCATACCCCGCCGATCGCACCGTGCGGATCAGGTCGGGCAAGCCCTCTGCATTGATCGCTTTCCGCAGGCGCCGGATGTGCACGTCGACCGTCCGCAGTTCGACGTCGGCGTCGCGGCCCCACACCGCATCCAGCAACTGTTCGCGGCTGAACACGCGCTTTGGATGTTCCAGAAAGTGGCGCAGCAGGCGGAACTCGGTCGGCCCAAGTTGCACCGGCTGGCCGTTCCGCAGCACCCGGTGCGCGGCGGTATCCATCTCGACACCGCCATGCACCAACGTCGCCCCGGAAAGCGCCGGCCGCAGCCTTCGCAGCAGTGCCCGCACCCGCGCAACCAGTTCGCGCGGCGAAAAGGGCTTCGTCACATAATCGTCGGCGCCGGTTTCCAGCCCGCGCACGCGGTCCCCCTCGTCGGCGCGCGCCGTCAGCATTATGATCGGCAGCGAAGCGGTTTCCGCTGCCCGCCGCAGCCGGCGGCACACTTCGATCCCCGACGCCCCCTCGAGCATCCAGTCAAGCAGCACCAGATCGGGCCGATCCTCGTGCACCAGCAGCAGCGCATCGTCGCCGTCGCTGGTGTGGGTGATGTCAAAGCCTTCCGCCGCAAAGTTGTAACGGATCAGTTCCGCCAGA
>NZ_DBNHFX010000224.1:0-2509 GCF_057137845.1 Sandaracinobacteroides sp.
GCCGTAAGCCCGAGCATGACGAGCGTTGCCCGATAGTGGCGCTTCCATGCGAGATCGGGGCGGCCGGCGCGGAAATCGCCGGCAATGCGCGCCGCGACATAGGATTCCGTGGTGGCGACGAGGATGCTGATGATGGTGACGATCTGCACCGACACCCGGAACGCCCCGGTTTCCGATGCGCCCATGACCGCCGACAGCCGCGCCAGCAGCAGCCAGTCGGAGAATAGTTGCAGGAACAGGCTGGCCATCAGCGGCAGCCCGGCAACGAGCATGCGCCGGTCGAGCGATCCGGGCACGGGCGCGCCCCACTGCCGCCGGTGCGGCCGAAGCAGCAGCCACGCCAGAATTGCCGCAACGAGCTGGCCTGCCGCAGCCACCCCGGTTGCCGTGGCGGCATCGGGTGTCGTGCCGGCCAGCACGAACAGCACGACACCGGCCAGGAACAGGAAGGTGGGCAGCGCTTCGAGGAACTGGCCCGCGACCGGCATGCCGGCGGCCCGCACCGCCGAATATCCGACGCGCAGCATCGGCCACGCCAGGGCCGAGACGCCGACGATCAGCATTGCGCCCATGTCGCCGCCGATGTGGTCGACCAGCGGTGTCAGCACCACCAGGGCGCTGTAGAGGGTGGTGGCGATGATCGCCGTTGCCGCAACCGCCCGCGTGATGGCCCTGAGGGCGGCGCTGGCGCGGCCGCTGTCTCCCTCGCGCAGGTCGCCGGCGATTTCGCGGATGAGGATGCGGTCCAGCCCCAACATGGCGAAGCTTGCCAGCATGCTGGCGGTGCTGACCGCCAGCGCATACTGGCCGATGACGGCAGCGCCTGCGAGGCGGGCCAGCAGCATGGTCGAGAGGAACGAGGCAAGGGCCACCGCACCGGAAATGGCATAGGCAAAGAGCACCGGGCTCCAGAGGCGCCGGGCCAGCGCCTTCAGGCGGTTCATCGTCATCTGCGGTTTCAGTTGGTCGTCCAGCGGCGGAACCATGAGACGAAGCGCGGAACGCCGGCATCCAGCCTGGTGACGGGCCGGAAGCCATGGTCGCGCTGGATGGCCGAGATATCGGCGTAGGTGTCTTTCACGTCGCCGGGTTGCAATGGATGGAATTCGTGCAGCAACGGCCGCCCGCAGGAACTCTCCACAAGCTCGACGAGGTGCATCAGCGGTTCGGAGTGGCTGTTGCCGATGTTGTAGATCGCATGCGGCGACAGGCTTCCACCGGGCTTTTCCGTGCCGTCGTCGGCGGGCGGGCGGTCGAGGCAGGCGACGACACCGGCGACGATGTCGTCGATGAAGGTGAAGTCGCGGCGCATGTCGCCGTGGTTGAAGATCCTGACGGTGCGCCCGGCAAGGCAGCTTTCGGTGAACTGCCAGACCGCCATGTCGGGCCGCCCCCATGGGCCATAGACGGTGAAGAAACGAAGCCCGGTCAGCGGAATGCGATAGAGATGGGCATAGGATTCCGAAAGCAGTTCATCCGCCTTCTTGGTGGCGGCATAGAGCGACACCGGCCTGTCCACCCGGTCCTCGACCATGAAGGGCAACCGTTCGTTGCCGCCATAGACCGACGACGACGAGGCATAGACCATCGGCACCGCGAGCCGCCGGGCGGTTTCGAGCAGGTTCAGGTGGCCGACCAGGTTCGAGCGCGCATAATCGAGCGGGTGGTCGATCGACCAGCGCACGCCCGGCTGTGCGCCGAGATGTGCGATGCGCCGGATCGGACCGGCCTTTGCCGCGACATCGGTCAGCGCCTGCACAAGTGCGGCGGTATCGGCAAAATCGGTTTCGAGGAAGGTGAATCCCGGGCCTTCGAGGTCGGCGAGGCGCGCGCGCTTCAAGTCGAGACGGTAGTAGGGGACGAGGCAATCGAGGCCGACGACTGCTTCGCCCCGCGCAAGCAGGGCCTTTGACAGCGCGTGGCCGATAAAGCCTGCTGCACCGGTGACGAGCGTCGTCAACGGGCGGGATTCCGGTGCGGTGGATGAGGCAAAATCGGCGGCTGCATCGTTGAAGACTGTTGAATCTGCGGGTTACAGGCCATTTGCGCCAGTTTTCCGGCTGGAGCAAGCCGACCCTTTTGGCCTATTGGGGGAAGTGATGTCCGCGAGGGAACGAATCCTTCCGCCCTATACGAGGCGGGTCGACGATCTTCGACACCGGGTAGTCCGGCTTGTCGGGACGGCGTCTGTCATCCTGCTGGCGATCCTGTTCGGGTTCGTGATCGGGGTGTTCGGCATGTTCGGCTGGTTCATCCCGGCGATCCCGGTTGCGATTCTGGCGCTGGTTGCGCTGTGGATGGCGCCCGACGTCGGCACCGATGCCGAAAAGACGATCGTGCGCTTCTATTTCCTCTATATCGGCGTGCTGCTGATGTGGCCCAACTATCTGGCGCTGAACGCGCCGGGGCTGCCGTGGATTTCCTTTCAGCGCATCGCGATGTTCCTGCTGGCGACGGTTGCGCTGTATGCGCTGGCGACGTCTTCGCGGATGCGCGGCCAGTTCGGCGA
>NZ_DBNHFX010000225.1:0-7006 GCF_057137845.1 Sandaracinobacteroides sp.
AATCCTGTGCGAATATTTCCACGGCACCGAGATCGACCTGCCGGTATCGACGGCGCGCCGGCAGCGCATTCTTGACCTGAAGCGGCAAGGGCGTTCAAATGGCGAAATCGCGACGATGCTGCTGGTATCCGAACGGCATGTGCGCGACGTGATGGCAAACCGGCCAGACGACCGGCAATTGCCGCTGTTCCCGAAATCAGCCTGACACCGCCGGCACCGGCCTTCCCCGGAAGCGATGCCGGGGAAAACCGCCGGGTTCCCGCCCTATCGTGCGGACATGGCGACCCAGTCCAACCCTGCACCGGCCGGCAACCCTGAACCGACCGGCGTTCGCCCGGCGATCCTGTGTGCGGCCACGCGCATGGCGCGCGGCTGGCGATCGGCGGCCGGCTGGGCCTGCACGCTGACGGTGCTGGTGCGCGGCGCGGTGGTGCCGTTCGTGGAACTGGCGGGCGGCGGCCCCGTAAGCCCGTTCGACTGGGTTTCGGTGGCGGCGCTGCTGGGGGCGCTGGGGCTGGCCCGATACCGGCATCTGGAAGCCGCAACACAAGAGCAGGATCAGGAGGGCTGAATGGCCAAACTTACCCCGACATCGCAGGACAATGTGCTGCGGATCGCAACGGCCGCGCTGGCGGCCGCCAATGATGCCACACCCGCCACCGCCTTTGCCGGCCGCACCAACCTGCACATCACCGGCGTCTTCACCGGCAGCCTGGTGCTGGAACGGTCGATGGATGGCGGCACGAGCTGGGCGCCCTGCACCAGCCTTGGAACGGCGGTTGCATTCACCGGCCCGGCATCGGAAGTGCTGCTGCTGCCGGAAGCCGACGTGCTGTGCCGGGTACGCGCCGCCACGCTGACGGCGGGCGCCGCCATGGTGCGGCTTAGCCAATGACCGTGTTCGGCGGCCCCTTTGCGAACCTGTTCATCGGCGCGCACGCCGGCCGCCGCCCCGCGCCCGCGCCAGATCCCGATCCCGATCCGGAACCGGGGGCAGTGGCCAACAGCACGCCTCCTGCTTTCCTTCAGCCCGATGGTTCCGGCGGCTGGGAACCGGCGGACGCCATCACGACCAACCCGGCCATTTTCCTTGACGCAGGGTCGTGGACAGGCGGCACCCCGCCCTATTCCTTCGATTGGGAAATCCGGAAAACGCCGTCCAATACGGTGATCGTTCCCCGTGGCACGACAACCGAGTTCGACGCCGGCCTGCTGGCGGGGGAATCCGTGATCGGGCGGGTGTGGTGCACCGACAGCCTTGGCGCGGATGCCTACGCGGATAGTGCTGCGTTCGGGCCGTTCGTTGCGGGCTTCGAACCGGCGTTCAACGGGCGCTACACCTTCCGGGGCAGCCTTGCTGCCGTTACATCCCCGGCAGAGGTGTTCGTGGTGGCGGCTGCGGGCGAAGGCAGCGTGGCCCCGTCCGGTTCATCCAGTGCGTTGCAGGCCTATGCCCTGATGGAGGCAGTCTCCGGGGACGGCACGGATCATCCGAACTGTGGGGGATCAGGGTCGTTCAACACTGCCGGGGCCGAGGTGATGATGGCCGGGCGGCTAAACTGCACAACTGCGGCTGCGCATTTTTCCGTCGGGCTGTCCAACGGATTTTACCAGGTTCGCATGGGGGTCGGCGCGCGCACGTCCATTTCCGACCTGAAATTCCAGTTGCGCGATGGCGCCTACAACACCGGCAACCTGATCTACGCCAGCCCGGTTGGCTGGGGGCACGCCAGCAGTTCCGAGGTTTCGGTGCTGGGGAACGACGGCGCGGGCAACATGCAGTTGCAGCTTTCCACCTATGCTGCGGTGAACGACTGGGCGGGCGCTGAAATCGATGAAGGCATCTGGTCTGCGACGTTCGAAATCACCAACGGCCGCCTGACCTTCTGCCGGAGGGCCGGGGAAGGCGGCGGCGCTGCCTATCTGCACTTTCTTGAAATCCGCACAGCGGAGGACCCGACGCCGTGACCAGGTTCCATTTCGTCACCCCGGCTGATCGCGACGTGTCGGCGGCGCCTGCCGGCGGCCTTTTGTATATCGACGCGGCGATCGGGCTGGATTCGAACCCCGGCACAACGGCAGCGCAGCCGAAGCGCAGCCTGAGTGTTCTGCCCGCGGCGCTTTCCGACGATCAGAAGGTGTATGTTCGGAACGGGCTGCATTACCGCCGCCGCAAGACTGCGCGATATGGGCAGAACGTGTTCAGCCTGGCATCCTCGGCCACGGCGCAGGCAACACCCGGATCGGTTATCGGCTGGGGCGCGGGCGCCCCTGCGTTCATCGGCGGGGACATGCTGTTCACCGGCTGGGGCGCGGTATCCGAATCCGAAGGCAACAGCTATCTTGCGGCCAACGGCCAGCAGTGCACTCTGCCGGTGGATGGGTCGCTCTGGCATGGGCACTTCGTCGGCAGGGACATGCTGACGCCATCTTACTGGACGCCGAACTGCCCGGCCGATCTGTCCACCGTTTCGCGCTGGGCCTTCTTCGACACTTCGGTAAATTCCTATGCGTGGTTCGACCCGACTGCGGCGAACACACAGGGGTTCAGTGCATCGGCTGATGGCGGCGGGGCGGAAATCACCCGCGATCCGGTGAAGGCGGCGCTGGCGAACAGCATCACCATGGCGGTTCCGGCGGGGACCACCGGGCAGATTTCGCAGACCACCATTTACGTTCGCCATCCGGCGCTTGCCGCCCACTATGGTTCCGGCATCGGCCCGCTTGGGGCCACGCTGCTGTTCCGGGGGCACCCGGCGAACTTGTCCTAT
The DNA here is from genome assembly GCF_057137845.1 of Sandaracinobacteroides sp. Lineage (NCBI taxonomy): Bacteria > Pseudomonadati > Pseudomonadota > Alphaproteobacteria > Sphingomonadales > Sphingosinicellaceae > Sandaracinobacteroides > Sandaracinobacteroides sp. The sequence continues at coordinate 2,772 of NZ_DBNHFX010000225.1, forward strand.
CGGGCGATCATCACTGCCTATGATGAGGCTGCATCCGAAATCACTGCCGTCTGCGAGAAGATCACCATCGGTTCCGGCAAGCGGATTCGCCTGGCGGCGACCGGTTCGCAGTGGCGGATCATGGGGGCGGCGTTCGATGTGCGGCAGCCGGGGCAATATGCGGTGCGCATCAATTCCGGCGGGGCCACGCCCCCGACTGCGTGGCGGGTGGTTGGCGACTGGATGCGGGGCGATTCCACCATGGGCCGCCACACCACCGTCGCGCAGTTTTCCGGCACGCACTACAATCTGGAAAACCTGACTTTCGGGCGGACGGCCGGATCGGAAAGGCCGTCGATTTCGTTGACGGCGGACCCGCCGGTGGCTGAGTTTTCCTGCCACTGCGTGACGTTCACCGGATCGAGCGCACGGCTACGCACCATCGCGGGCACGGAATTTCTGCCCGCCGCATCCGGCGCGGCGATGTTCTATCTTGGTTCGACGCCGGTTGGCACCGTTGACGCGGTGGGGCTGTCGGTTTCCCGCGCATGGTCGGGCGGAGGGTTTCGGGGGCCGTTCGAGCGCGGCACCATCGATGGCATTACCTTTGCCGAACTGGGCCGGACGGCGGTTTATTTCCAGACCCGCGCAGCAGGCACCACCACCATCACCGACATGGTGGGCCTGTTTTCAAAGTCGGTGCACGGGAACGGCTACACCATCTATCAGGCCGGAACCAACATGCAGTTGACGGGCTATTCCGCCTTCGACTGCACGCGATCCGTCACCACGCAGATTTCCAACGCGCCGACGCCAACCAACAGGAACAACCTGTTCGCAAGGCTGCATGTGCTTTCCAACATGGACATCATCGCCGAAGATGATCCATCGGGCGACGAGGGCACAGGGGTTTACCAGTTCCGTTCGGACAGCGGGTTTGTGGGATCAACCATCGACAGGGCCATTCTGGCCGATGGCGACGGGTTCCAGTTCTATGGGGCGGGCGCGAACAACGGCAATGTGAATGTCCGCCGGTCGTATTTTTCCAAGCTGACGATCGCCAGCAATTCGGCCACCGGCAACCCGCCGGCCACGGAGCCCGCAGCGTTCACCGACACGGTGGCGGCGAACGGCGGCGCATCGCTGGTGACGGCGCAGGGCGGCACTGCCACCAACGTAAGCCAGTCGAACGATCAGCCGTGGACCGGCGCGCTGTCGGAAGCGCAGTGGAAGGCGTTGACCGTCAACGCAGACCGCACGGGGTATGAAGATGCGGCGCTTGGGGCGCAGCGCTACAACTGGATCATCCCGGCCTATTCGGAAAGCGCCCCGGCACCGGGTGCCCCGGTCGATCTGCTGCTGTCGGTCTACACATATTACGCCAAGCCACAGGCGGGCTTTGTATTGACGCACGTTTTGAAGGCGCGGCCCATGTCGGCGCTGTCGCTTCCGGCGGGTGTTGGCGACAATGATCTGGTGCAACTGGATCAGGGGCGGATCAAGGCAACAGCATCCACGCCTGGCCGTGATTTGTCGATCACCGTCAGAGAGACCCCGCAGGCGAAATCCGGCGGCGTGTGGTCGCCTGTTCCCGGCGCGGCACGGGATACCGTCTTTGCGTTGGCGGTTGTGCGATGATCTGGGGTTTTTCCCTGTTGGCCGGGGGCCGCATCTGGAAGGCCGCCGCCATGGCCGGGCTGCTGGCGCTGCTGGTGCTGGCGGTGCGGGACTGGGGCGCGGCGCGCCGGGCGCGCGCCGATCTGAAGATCTGCGCCGCCGCCGCCGATGGGCGCAAGCCGCTGGATGGCTGCCCGGCCAAGGTGTCGGTTGCGATCGCCGCCGCACGCGCGGCGGCGGCCTGCGAAGCGGCGCTGGCCAAACCAGACCCGTTGGGCGTTCGCACGAATTGCAAACCCGCCGTGCAGGACCGTGTGGCGCGGCTGGCGGTGGCCGAGGCCAATCTGGCGGATGCCCGCCGGCAGCTTGCCCAGGCCGAACAGCAAACGATCGCCGCCGTTTCCCGCGCGGAAGCGCGCGCGAAATCCACCACAGAAAGGAAAGCCCGTGCCAAGGCCGCCATTGCCGCCGCGCCAACTGATGCTGCCGGCGTTATTCGCTGTGATGCTGGGTGCCTGCACGACATCGCGGGCGGCTCCGCCCGCGCCGATCGTTGAACAGCGCACCGTGACCCGCATCCTTTGCCCGATCGAGCTGAAGCTGGCGCTGCCGGCAAAGCCGCAGCCGGCGGCCGTCGCCGTGATTCAGGGGAACGAAGCGGGCCTTGCATTTATCGCCGGGCTGGCGGGCTGGGGCGACGATCTTGCGGCCCGTCTGGCCGACGCGGCGGCGGCGTGCCCGCAATGATCGACCCGAAGATCAAGGCGATCATCGACGGCGTGATCGCGCGCGAAGGCGGCTATGTGCACGACCCGCGCGACCGGGGCGGCGAAACCAGTTTCGGCATCACGCTGGCAGTGGCGCGCGCCAACGGCTGGATCGGCCCGATGCGCGACCTGCCGCGCACAAAGGCGTTCGATATCTACTGGCGGCGCTATGTGCTGGCGCCGAAATTCGACCGCATTGCCGAACTGCACGCGGGGGTGGCGGCGGAATGCATCGACACCGGCGTGAACATGGGGCCTGCCTGGGCGGCGATCTTTCTGCAGCGCAGCCTGAACGGCCTGAATAACCAGGCGCGGGCATACCCCGATGTGGCGGTGGATGGCGCCGTGGGCGATGCAACCCTTGCCGCACTGGCCGCGTTTCTGCGCCGGCGCGGCCCGGCGGGCGCAACCGTGCTGATCCGGGCGATGAACTGTTTGCAGGGCGCGCGCTACATCGAACTGGCCGAACAGCGGCCGGCGAACGAGGCGTTTCTGTTCGGCTGGCTTTCCGAGCGGGTGGCATGACCGACATGCTGGACGAAGCGCAGAAACTGGAAGAGGCCGAGCGCGCCGCAGGGGTGCGCGCGCTGCGCGACGGCCTGCGGCGGCCCGGTACACGCTGGTGCGCGGGCTGCGGCGATGAAATCCCGCCGCCGCGCCGCCGCGCCGTGCCGTCGGCGACCTGCTGCATCGACTGCCAGGCGAAAAGGGAAACCCGCCATCGCGCCGTGCGCCGGCCGCACGCCGGGCGGATCATCGAGATGAAGAGGTGAATTGATGGAGGCCGTGCTGGAAATCCTGTTGCGCGTGGTTTCGGCCGGATCGGCGCTGATCGCGGTGATCTGCGCCGTGTATGTGGCGCGCCGCGCCTCGAACTGGCGCGAGAGCGACGAGGCAAAGGCGCTGGAAAGGCGGGTGACAGAAGTGGAACGCGATCTTTCGAACATCGCCGTCAGGCTGGATACGGTGCCCACGCGCGAGGATCTGGCGGCCCTGAAATCCGAGGTGCGCGCGCTTTCGCGCGAAGTCGGCAAGGTGGACGACGGCGTCAGCCGCATCGAAATCTTCCTGATCGAGAGGGGGGCGAAATGACCGGCTATGGCCAGTTTCTGGCAGAACATGTGCGGATCGCCATCCTGCGCATGCTGGACGAGGCGCCGGGCCGGCGGATGAACAGTTCGATGCTGCGCGACGGGCTGGGCGCGATGGGCCTTGCCGTGACGGGCGACCAGGTGCGCACGCATCTGGCCTGGCTTGCCGAACAGGACCTTGTCACCCTGGCCGAGGCGGCGCCGGGCCTGACGGTGGCAACCATTACCGAACGCGGCATCGATGCCGCCGGCGGGCTTGCCAGCGTGCCGGGCGTCCGCCGCCCGGCGCCGAAGGCCTGACGCCGTGGCTGCCGATTCCGCCGATGGCGGCAAGCCGCGCCGCAAACCGCAGCGGGTGGACCGGCCCAGCACGATCGACCGGATGCCGAAAGACATCCGGGATGCGATCACCCGCCTGCGGTTCGTGGAAGGGCGGCACCTGCACGAAATTCTGGACCACCTGAAAGCGATGGGCGCGACGCCGCCATCGCGCACGGCGCTGGGCCGGCACCTGAAGGCGATGCAGCACGAGATCGACCAGAAGGTCGACGCCGAGATGCGGGCGATTTCGCCGGTGATGCAGACGCTGAAGCAACTGAACGGCGCGGTGATGGAAAGCCTTGCCGGCGCCGGGCCGGATGCGATGCTGGGCGGCCTTGAACAGATGGTGATGTCGCTGCTGTTCCAGTTCAGCCTGCAATCGGTAAAGGCCGCCGGCGCATCGGCCGAGGAACTGGCGGACGACCCGGATCTGGCGAGCAGCCGGATGGACCCGCTTTCG
>NZ_DBNHFX010000226.1:0-1547 GCF_057137845.1 Sandaracinobacteroides sp.
GAAACCGAACCGGTGGAAGCCGGGCTTGGCTTTGCCATTTCCAAGCGCCGCAAGACCGAGGGCGGGTTTCCGGGCGCTGCGCGCATCCTGAAGGCGCTGCTGGACGGGCCATCACGCAAGCGTGTCGGCCTGAAGCTCGATGGCCGCCAGCCTGCCCGTGAAGGGGCGGGGATATTCGCGGGCGACCGGCAGGTCGGAGTGCTGACCAGCGGCGGCTTTGCGCCGTCTGTCGGGGCGCCGATTGCGATGGGCTATGTGGAAACGGCGCATGCGGCAGACGGCGCTGCGCTGGAAATCGACGTGCGGGGGAAAAGGCTGGCGGCGACTGTCGTTCCGATGCCATTCCACCAGAAGAACTATGTGCGCTGAAAGGGAGAGCGATGCGTTACTACACCAAAGACCATGAATGGATCGAAGTGGCCGGAGACGTGGCCACGATCGGCATCACCGACTATGCGCAGGGCCAGTTGGGCGATGTGGTGTTCGTCGAACTGCCGGAAGCGGGCAGGGCGGTGGAAGCAGGCAGCGAAGCCGCTGTCGTCGAGAGCGTGAAGGCCGCGAGCGATGTGTTCGCGCCGGTTTCGGGCACCGTTACCGAAGCGAACGGCGCGCTGGCCGATACACCCGATCTGGTGAACAGCGCGCCCGAGGGCGATGGCTGGTTCTTCCGCGTTCGCCTTGCCGATCCGGAGCAACTGGATGGCCTGCTCGATGCAGCGGGCTACAAGGCCTTTCTCGACACGCTCTGATGGCGTGGGATGCCGCCCTTTATGCCGCCAACGCCGGGTTCGTGCCGGCGCTGGGGGCGGCCGCGCTGGAGCTTCTGGCGCCGTCCCCCGGCGAGGATATCCTCGATCTGGGCTGCGGCGACGGTGCGCTGACGCAGAAGATCGTCGACGCAGGCGCCGACGTGCTGGGCGTCGACATGTCCGACGCGATGCTTGACGCTGCAAGGGCGAAGGGCCTGAACGTCTGCCGTGCCGACGGGCAGGCGCTGCCGTTCGAAGGGCGGTTCGACGCCGTATTCACCAATGCGGCGCTGCACTGGATGCCCGACCAGCAGGCGGTTGCGGCCTGCGTCTGCCGTGCGTTGAAGCCCGGTGGCCGCTACGTCGGAGAGTGTGGCGGCTTCATGAACATCGCCGCCATCCGCACGGCGCTGAGGGCGGTTCTGAAGGCACGCGGCTATGATCCCGCAGCGGGCGGCGGCCAGACCTATCTGACGCCCGACGCGTTCTCGGCGATTCACCGGCAGGCCGGATTCACCCGGATCGAGGCGCGGTTGATCCCCCGGCCGACGCCGCTGCCGATCGGACTGCGCGGCTGGATACAGACGTTCCGTTCCGGCCTGCTGGACGAAGCCGGTGTGCCGGTATCGGTGCAGGCCGCCGTGATCGACGAAATGCAAGACCTGCTTGCACCGGTGCTGCGCGATGGCGCGGGCAACTGGCAGGCTGATTATGTCCGCCTGCGCTGGCAGGCACGAAAACCGCTTTGAGGAGCAGGATATGCGTTACCTTCCCCTGACGCCGGATGACCGCGCGGCG
>NZ_DBNHFX010000227.1:0-2456 GCF_057137845.1 Sandaracinobacteroides sp.
AGGCGCTGGAACAGCCGGTTCGGCTGCTCGGCCCAAAGCGCTTCCTGCACATACCGCACTTCCGTATCGGATACGCTGACCGGGATGCGCTGGGTCTGCAACGTGCCGGGCAGGGAAGGCGTCTCGACGGTGACGGCGCGGGCGATATCCAGCGGCACGATCCCGGCGGGAACCGATGCCGGTGGCGGCGCCGTCAGCGTATAAAGCGAATCCACCCGTTTGGTGCCGGAGCTGCTGCTGCCGATCTGCACCACGGGGCCGCAGGCAGCCAGCAACAGCAGCAGAAAGGGCGCGCGGTTCATTTCTTCTTCCCCCGGGGCTGATAGTCAGGAAGGGCACGGTCGCCGTCGAGGGCGGTTGCCGGGTCGTTGTTGAGGCGCGTGGTCAGGCGGTTCAACTGTTCCGAAAGGTCGCGCAAGTCGGCGACTAGCTGGTTCACCTGGGGCACCGTCTGCGAGGAGAGGTTGCTGATCCCCGGTTCGGCGCTGGCGGCAAGGCGGTCCACCCGTGCAAGGGTTGCCTCGGCGGTGGTGGTTGCACGCTTCAGTTCGGCAAGCAGCGGCTTGCCTTCCTGCGTCATCAGCGTGTTCGCGGTGTCGCTGGCGGCGGCAAGGCTGTCGGCGGCGCGGGCCGCTGCCTTCAATGCGCCCTCGGCCTCGCGGATGGATGCACGAAGCGCCGGGCCTTCGGCCGCCAGATCGCCGGACAGCTTGTCCAGATTGTCGATCAGGCTGCCAAAGCGGGCGCGGTTTTCGTCGTCGAACAGCGCGTTCAGCCGTGCCAGCAGCGTAGATGCGCGGTCGAGCACCTGCGGCGCCGTTTCCAGCAACTGGCCAAATCCCGAAGGCCGCGAGGGAATGACCGGCACGCCATACGGCCCCGGCGCCACCAGCGGCTTCTGCCCGCTCATGCTGCCGGTAAGCTGGATTTCCGTGACGCCGGTGAAGCCGACGGAACTGAGACTGGCCGTCGTTCCTTCGAGGACCGGCGTGTCAGGCTGCAACTCGATGCGGACTCGGATGAACTGCGGCGTTTCCGGCATGAGTGCGATCTTGCGGACCTGCCCGACCGGCACACCCGAAAACGAAACCGACGAGCCGACCGCAAGACCCGCAACCGATTGTTTGAAAAAGATGTCATATTCGGTTTTGGAATCGCGGGAAAAGTGCGCAAGCCAAAGCACGAAGCCCAGAAACCCGACCAGCAGCAGGAAGCTGACGGCGCCAACGATCACATGCGACTTGCGGGTTTCCATCAACCAACCTCCACAGGCGAATGTGCGCCATCGCGCGTATGGGCTGCCGCTCGCCCGCGCGGGCCGCAGAAATAGTCGCGAATCCACGGGTGGTCGAGGCGGGACAGTTCATCGATGGTGCCGGACGCGATGACCTTCCTGTCTGCGATGACGGCGACGCGGTCGCAGATGGCGTTCAATGTGTCGAGGTCGTGGGTGATGAGGAACACCGTCAGGTTGAGGGTTTGCGCAAGCGTTCGCACCAGCGTGTCGAACGCATCTGCCGAAATCGGATCGAGACCGGCGGTCGGTTCATCGAGGAACAGCACTTTCGGATCGAGCGCAAGCGCGCGGGCAAGTGCCGCGCGTTTGCGCATGCCGCCGGAAAGTTCAGAAGGGAATTTGCTTTCGGCACTGGCTGGAAGCCCCGACATCGCCACCTTGTAAGCGGCGATTTCGTCCATCAGGCGCGGCGACAGGCTGAAATATTCCTTCAGCGGCACCTGCACATTTTCAGCAACCGTAAGCCCCGAGAACAGTGCGCCGCCCTGAAACATCACGCCCCAGTGCCTGGTCAGCGCCGGGTCCTGTGTTACGTCGTGCCCGGTTACTTCGTGGCCGAGCACATGGATTTCTCCGGCGGCGGGCACTTGCAGGCCGATGATCGACCGCAGCAGCACCGATTTCCCCGAGCCGGAGCCGCCGACGACGCCGAGGATCTCTCCGGGCATGACGTCGAGATCGAGGCCATCGTGCACCGTCTGCTGGCCGAAGCGGTTCACCAGCCCGCGCACACGGATGATTGGGGCAGCGTCATCCATCAGTCGAACCCTACGGCGGTGTAGAATACGGCGAAGAAGGCATCCAGAACGATGACGATGAAGATCGCCTGCACCACGGCAAGCGTCGTCCGGTGACCGACGGATTCGGCATTGCCCGATACCATGAAGCCCTGATGACAGCCGATGATGGCGATGATCGCGCCGAACACCGGCGCCTTGGAGATGCCGATCCAGAAGTCGGTCATCGGCACGACTTCGCGCAGGCGCGCGGCGAAGCTGGCGGGTGGAATGTCAAGTGATACCCAACTGAACAGGCCGCCGCCAATCACCGCCAGTATGGATGCGAAGAACGCCAGCAACGGCATCATCAGCACCAGCGCGATGGCGCGCGGCAGCACGAGGATTTCCACCGGGTCGAGGCCGATCGTGCGCATTGCGTC
>NZ_DBNHFX010000228.1:0-3118 GCF_057137845.1 Sandaracinobacteroides sp.
CCGGCCTTGACTATTATTACGACAAATCCGACCGCGAACGGCAGCGGCGTTCGTTTCGCGCACATATCGCCGCAAGCCGGGAAACCGGCCTGCCACTGATCGTCCACACGCGCGATGCCGAGGACGACACGGTCGCCATCCTTGCCGAGGAAACAGGGAAGGGCGCCTTTCCGATGGTGATTCATTGCTTCACCGGATCGGCCCAATTGGCGAAGGCCTGCCTTGGCCTTGGGGCTTATGTTTCGATTTCGGGCATCGTAACGTTCAAAAACGCGGCCGACCTGCAGGAAACCGCCAGACTCCTCCCCGGGGACCGGCTGCTCGTTGAAACGGATGCGCCGTTTCTGGCCCCCGTCCCCAGGCGCGGAAAGCCGTGCGAGCCTGCCTTCGTCGTGCATACAGCGCGCTTTCTGGCCGATCTTCGGGGTATCGGATACGAGGAATTGTATACAACGACATCGAATAATACACTGACACTGTTCAATAAAATGAAAATGCCATGCAACTGACAATGCTCGGCTCGGGCACGTCTTCGGGCGTGCCGCGTGTGGGCCGTGGCTGGGGCAGATGTGACCCGGCAAACCCTCGCAACAGGCGCCGGCGGGTTTCAGTAATGGTTGAGCACGAGGATGTGCGGCTGCTGGTCGACACCGGCCCTGACCTGCGTGTGCAGTTGCTGGATGCCGATGTTCGCTGGCTGACGGCGGTCCTGTTCACTCATAGTCACGCCGATCACTGCCACGGCATCGACGATCTTAGGCCGCTGTTTCACGCGCAGGGGACAGAGATCGACTGCTATATGGACGTGGCCACTCGCGCCAGCCTTCGATCACGATTCTCCTATGTTTTTTCAGGTGGATATGGGTATTCACCGACGGTCAAAGCGCACCCCCTGTCGTCTGAAATGCGGTTCGGCAACCTGACCGTCCGGCCGTTCCGGCAGCGCCATGGGCCAATCCACTCGGTCGGCTTCCGGTTCGAGGCCGGGGGCAGGGCGATCGCCTATTCCACCGATGTTGATGACATTCCGGAAAAAAGCTGGCGACTGTTAACCGGGCTGGACCTGTGGGTTGTCGATGCGTTGCGGCGCGATCCGCACCCGACGCATAGCCATCTGGCTAGGACGCTGGGGTGGATCGATACCGCGCAACCCGCCGAAGCATGGCTGACGCACATGGACGAGAGCATGGACTTCGCGGAACTGGCGGCAGAACTTCCACCGGGGGTCAGCCCTGGATGGGACGGCCGCATCTGGAGGGCTGACGCATGACGATGGCGATCGTTTCGGTGCTGGCGACACTGCTGGTCGTGCTGGCACTAAGCTGGAACCGCTTCGCGACGATGGAACGGGGCGCGATCCTGCAATTGGCGTTGATCTGGGCCGCAATCATCGCAGGGCTAACGCTGCTGGTGCGCGCCCTGAATATCATCTGATATTTAACATAATATTGATTATCGGATTTAAAGATTGCCATCGGCTGTGCGGGACTGACGATTGCGCCCTGTTGGTTGGATCAGCTCTGCGCTAGGATGCAGTATGACCGATCATTCCGCAGTTCGCGCCCACCTCGCCCGCTGGTATCGTTTCATGGAAACGCATGACCAGAACGCGCTGAAAAACATACTTCATCCGGAAGTTGTTTTCGAAAGCCCGGTCGTCCACACGCCGCAGCGCGGCCGTGACGTCACGTTCCGCTATCTTGCCAGCGCCGGTAAAGTGCTTGGCGGTTCCAGTTTCGCCTATGTCGGCGAATGGTTGAACGAAACCGGCGCCATTCTCGAGTTCACGACTGAAATAAACGGTATTGCGATCAATGGCATAGACATGATTTCCTTTGATGAACAAGGGCTTATCACGCACTTCAAGGTGATGGTCAGGCCGTTGAAAGCCATACAGATGGTGCACCAGATGATGGCGGCGCAGTTACAGGCACAAACGGTGACTGCGTTGCAGGCGTGACCGGGGCCGGGCCTGGGGAAGCGCGCGGCAAGGGTGATGATGCAGCCCTATCGGAATTCGCCCGCCTGATCATGATCATGCGCAGGTTGCGCAGCCCGGATGGCTGCGCATGGGATCGCGAACAGACATTTGCAACGATTGCCCCCTACACGATCGAGGAGGCGCACGAAGTGGCCGACGCGATCGCGCATGACGACATGGCGGCGCTGTGCGAGGAACTGGGCGATCTGCTGCTTCAGGTAGTGTTTCACGGCCAGATGGCTGCGGAAGCAGGCCAGTTTCAGCTTTCTGACGTCGTGCGCGGCATTTGCGACAAGATGGAACGCCGCCACCCCCACGTATTCGAACGGGTGTTCGACAGCGGCAGCAGCGCAAGCACCAAGGAAATCCGCGCAAGCTGGGAGGAAATCAAACAAGCCGAAAAGCCGACGGCTTCGGCCCTTGACGGGGTTGCACTTGCCCTCCCTGCCCTTACGCGGGCCGAAAAACTGGCGAAGCGTGCCGCACGCACGGGCTTCGATTGGCCGGACGCCTCAGGCCCGCTCGCCAAGATCCACGAAGAGCTGGCGGAGATCGAACAGGCAGCGACGCAGGACGAACGGATCGAAGAAGCCGGCGATCTGCTGTTTGCAGCCACGAACTACCTGAGAAAGCTGGATATAGATCCAGAAGAAGCCTTGCGCCGTGCCAATCGAAAGTTCGAAGCCCGGTTCCGCAGGATCGAACGGCAGCCGGGCTTCACCGACCTGACGCTGGACGAGAAGGAGCGCCTCTGGCAGGCTGAAAAGATAGTAACTAGCTGAATAATAGTATATTCTACAGTCAGGCGTGTTCACAAGGCCCGGTATTGCCGCTCCAGCTTGGCTGACATCCGCACCTTGACCAGAATCTCGCCGCCCTTTTCTTTCTGTTCGATGACGTCGGCGTGAGCGTGGAGCCATGCAAGCCGCTTCCCGTCGGAGAGGTGAAGGCGCAGGTCGACTACCTCCTCCGGGCCTTGCAGCCTCGTCGCGATCAACTTCTTCAGGGCGTCCAGCCCCTCGCCCGTTAGTGCGGACACCAGTGCAACATCTGGTTCACGTTGCGCGCGTTCGGCTGTCGCCGCGTGGGTTTCAGTGTCGAGACAGTCTGCCTTGTTCAGCACTTCGACCATCGGGA
>NZ_DBNHFX010000229.1:0-3608 GCF_057137845.1 Sandaracinobacteroides sp.
CGGGCGTTCGTGGCGGCGCTGGCGGGGTCGATGGGCGGGCTGGCGGTCGGCTGGGCGATGGGGGCCGCCGAACCGGCGATCCGCGCTGGCGCGTTCGGCTTCAACAGCGTGCTGGTGGCGATTGCGCTGGGCGGCCTGTTCCTGAAACCGGGGCCTCTTGGCACTGCTTATGCGGCGCTTGGCGTGATCGTGACGCCCTTCGTCGTGGCGGCGGCGACAGCAGCGCTGGCGCCGCTTGGCGTGCCGGCGCTGACGCTGCCCTTCGTGCTGGTTACCTGGGCGTTTCTGCTTGCCGCCCGCGCGTTCGACCGGCTGGCGCCATCGCCCGGCTAGGGCTGCTGTGCGGCCGCCTGCGCGGGCGCCGCATTCCAGACGCTGTCTTTCTGGCCGGATCGGGCGCGCCGGTGCGAACGGCGGGCCAGCCAGAGCAAGCCGAGGCCCAGAAGTGCCGCCACCCAGTCGACGATGCGGCTGCCGTCGGCGTGGTTCCACGCCCCCGGTGCCACAAGCGAAACCAGCGGGATCGCCAACGCGGCAACGCCGGCGGCACACAGCAATTCGGCGCCTGCGCGCGCTGCACCGCGCCGGAACGCCCAGAGGATCGCTGCCGCGAACAACGCATAGTAGATGCCGATGTGCCAGTTTTCCGCATTCGCCACATGGCCGTGCAGCAGTTTCGTTGCCGCAATCGAAAAGCCGACACCGATCACCGAGCCGAGCGACACGCCCACAGTAAGTGCAGCCAGCACCATCGTCTGCCTGCTCTGGGTGACGGGGCCGCTGTTGCGGCGCTCGCGCTTGCGGCGGCTTTCGATCCACAGCAGGTTGCCGGTGTAGAACAGAAACGCCCCGGCTATTCCCAGCACGAAATACCCCCAGCGGACGGGGGCGCCGCCGAAACTGCCGAAGTGAAGCGTGAAGAAGCTGGTCAGCGTCGCGGCCATCGGCGGCTGATGGCCGGGCATCAGGTCCAGTTCGTGCATTTTCCCCGTCGTCGGATCGACGCCGACGAAACCCGCCGTACCGGAACGGTGGCCATAGCGATCGTCATAGCCGGAAACGCGCAAGGTCATGTGGCCGCCGTGGTCGGCGTCGGCGCGGCTGTAGGCCAGCGTCAGCGGCGTGAAGCCCGGCGCCTGCTGCCGGATCCGCGCCAGCAGTTCGGTGACGGGAAGCAGCTTTGCATCGGGTGCGGGTGCGGGCGGTTCGGGGTGGTCCTCGAAGCGCTGTTCGATCCTGTCCTGATAGATCAGCTTGTCCTGCACGTCGTAGATCTGATCGTGGACGGCAAAGACGATCGCCGTCAGAGCGATGATGATGTGGAAGGGCAGGCTGAACAGGCCCAGCACATTGTGCACATCAAGCCACATGCGTTTCAGATTCCGGCCGACGCGCACGGCGAACATGTCTTTCGCAAGGCTAGGCAGCAGCACGATCAGCCCGGAAACGATCGCCACCAGATACAGCATCGACACAATGCCGGTGATCGGCATCACCACCGACCTGGGAAGCGGCAGGCCGACCCGCCGGTGCAGTTCGTCGGCGAGATAGCCAAGCTTTGACGGTTCCACCTTGTGCACCTCAAGTCTGCCGTCGGCGGAAAGGTTCGCGCCCGTCAGTGTTTGCGCGCGCCGGCCGCCTTCGCTCCAGAACAGCCGTGCGGGCATTTCCGGCCCCGGCTCAAGCTGGATCGTGTAGCGATCGGCCGCCTTCGGGTGTTGTGCGGCGACTGCGGCCACCAGTTCCTCTGTGCGATCGACGGGAAGCGGCGCCGAAAACTGTGCCGAGGGCGGTGTCGCCCATCGGGTGAGGGGGGCACGGAACATCGTCAGCGCACCGGCCATGAAGGCGATGAACAGGAACATGCCGGCAATGATGCCGACCCAGCTATGCACGTCCTTGTAGGTTTTCAGAACGTCCTGACGCATCGCTTCAACCCAGCAGTTTCTGGCCGCCGAGGAGCATTCCCCAGACGACGATGTTGAACAGCCCAAGCCAGCCCCATGCGGCGCGCGTGCTTGGGAACAGGAACACGAACGAGCAGGCGAGGCCCCACCAGAGCGGCACCATCCACATGGTGATCTGCACCTTGGCCGGCCCGCCACGGATGCCGCCCGGCCCGAACCACGCCCAGAGGCCGGATATCCCGACCGCCAGCAGAAACCCGAGGGTAACCGCCGCGAGGGTCTTGCCGAACCAGTCGCGGCTGGTGATCCCGCCGCCCGTCATCGTGCGTCCTCGGGCGTTGCGTCGCGCGCCACCCATGCGAACAGCAGCGGCGCCAGCGAGCAGCCCAGCATCAGCGTGACGAGCAGCACGAACACCGCCGTTGCTGCACCGAAATGCAGCAGCAGCACCGCCAGCGTGGTAGCAGCGGCCAGCCAGCCTGCTGCGCGGACGAAACGCGGGGTGGCGCTGCCGCGCTTGCCACCGGCGGGCCGGTATCCGGCGAACAGCAGCAGGGCGGCGATCATGCCGAGCGTCAGGCCAAGGAACGCGATCATCGGGCGAATACCTCGGGCAGGGCCTGGCCGAGTGCCGGAAGCACCGCCGAGCCATGGGTTTCATGGGGCAGGATGCGCAGGCGCACCGAGACGCCTTCGATCCGCGCCAGTTGCTGCGCAAGCGCCGTGTTTGCTGCAACGCCGTCGCGGCTGCCGGCAGGCCCGCCGGTTTCGCGGTCGCCCACCGTAAGGACGAGACTGGGGGAAGCGCCATCGAGCCGGGTGGCGAGGGCCGCCACCGATTGTTGCACATGCCGGCTAGCCGCCCAGAGCGAGGGGCTGGATGCGACGTATGTCCGGAACAGTTTTGGTTGCTGCAACATGGTATCGATAACGAACAGGCCGCCATGGCTGTGGCCCATCATCGAACGGCGCGCCGGATCCAGCGCCAGCTCGGCGCCAAGCTCGGGCATCAGTTTCCCGGTCAGCAGTTCGCGGAACGCGGCGGCACCGCCAAGGCGGTTGTTGCCGTGGTCGTCGGGCGTCGGGGTATAGTCGAAAGCCCGGCGCGCCATGTCGGGCGATGCGATGGCGATGATGTAGCCATCTGCCACCTTGCCGGCGGAAAAGCGCAGCAGCCGGGCATGGAGATCGGCGGCCGTTGCAAAATTCTGGTCGCCGTCGAGCAGCCATAGTGACGGCCAGCCGGCGGCCGGCGGGGTGCCCGTCGGCCGCCTGATGATCAGCCGATAGGTCTGGCCGTCGTTCGAATGCACCTCGCGGACCTCGGACGATGCGATCGTCCAGCCGGACGCCGCCGCCGCCGCTGCCGCATGGATTGCCAGCAGCGCCAGCCCAAGCCGTGCCGTTACCACCGGTATTGCGCCCGGATGTTCAGTGTCCGCCCGGATCCGAAGTAGCAGGAAGCGACGCTGCCGCAGGTGGCGACATAGGTCTTGTTCAGCAGGTTGCGGGCGTTCGCCGAAACCGAGAGGCCTTCGAGCGCGCCGCCGTTCTTGCCGAAGTCGTAGCGCAGCAGGGCGTCGATCAGCGTGTGCGCCGGGATATCCAGCTTGTTGGCGACATCGCCATAGCTTTTGCCGGTGTGGCGAACGCCGCCGCCGAAGCCAAGCCCGGCAAGCGGCCCCGAGGGCACGGTGTAGT
>NZ_DBNHFX010000230.1:0-2153 GCF_057137845.1 Sandaracinobacteroides sp.
CTACCCCCTTCTTTGCCGCCGAATATTCGCTCACCCGCACCGGCATGCCGCAGGACCGCATCCAGTATCACTACTATGATGCCGGCCACATGATGTATGTGCGCGAAGCCGATCTGGCCAAGCTCTCGAACGATGTCCGCGGCTTCATCCGCCAGGGCACGACGGGCCGCTGAGGCAGGGGTAACGCAGAATGGGCGGGCCGCTCGATTTCACCAACGCGAAAGTGCTGGTCGTCGGCGGCTCCAGCGGCATCGGCAACGGCATCGCGCAACGTTTCCGCGCTGCGGGCGCAAGCGTCCATGTCTGGGGTACACGGGCCAGCGCATCCGACTATGCCGGCAGCGAAGGCTCCCACCTCGAAGGGCTGGGCTACACGCAGGTCGATGTCGGCGACATGGCGGCGATCCACGCAGCACCCGCCCCGTTCGACCTGCTCGACATTCTGGTCCTCTCGCAGGGGATCGTGCGTTACCGCCGCGCCGAATACACGCCCGAGGCGTTCGCCGACGTGGTGAACGTCAATCTGACCAGCCTGATGGCCTGCGCCGGCAAGTTCCAGCCCCATCTGGCCGCCGCCGGCGGGAAGCTGATCATCATCAGTTCGATCGTCGCGCATCAGGCGTCGGTCGGCAATCCGGCCTATGGGGCGTCAAAGGCCGGCGCTACCAACCTCGTGCGAACGCTGGGTCAGGCGTGGGGTCCGCTTGGCATCCGCGTCAACGGCATTGCACCCGGCCTCGTCCCGACCAAGCTGACCGAAGTCACCACCGGCAACCCCGACCGGGCGGACGCCGCCCTGAAGCGTATCCCGCTGGGCCGCTTCGGAAGCCCTGACGACATGGCGGGTGTCGCGCTGTTTCTAGCCTCGCCGCTTTCCGCCTATGTCGTCGGGCAGACGATCGATGTCGATGGCGGGCTGACGCTGTAGCCCCCTAGCCCGGCCCGCCGCCCACCGGAAAGCGTCCGCCCCGGCCTTCGCCTTCGCTGAACCTTGTGGCGCCCGCCAGGGTTTCGCCGCTGGCAAGCGTCTGCTGGCCGTGCGCAAACTCCAGCACCAGCGCTTCGTGCTCGGGCAGGCCCCATTGCGCCTTCATGGCGGCGCGATCGCCGCGCATGCAGGCCTGCGGGAATGCAGCAATTTCGTGGCCAAGGCGTATCGCCGCCGCAAGCGCAGCGCCCGGCGGCACCACCCGGTTGGCAAGGCCCATCGCCAGTGCCTCGGCCGCAGGTACCGGGCGCCCTGTCAGCACCAGATCCATCGCCCTGCTCTCGCCGATCAGCCGCGCAAGGCGCACCGTTCCGCCGTCGATCAGCGGCACGCCGAACCGGCGGCAGAAAATGCCAAAGACCGCATCCTCGGCCATCACCCGCAGATCGCACCAGAGCGCGAGTTCCATCCCGCCCGCCACTGCGTGCCCCTCGATCGCGGCGATCACCGGCTTTGCCAGTTGCAGCCGCGTCGGGCCCATCGGCCCGACGGAGCCCGGCGTTACCGGCACCATCGGGTTTCCACGCCCTGCTGCTACCGCCTTCAGATCGGCGCCAGCACAGAAATAGCCATCCGATCCCACCAGCACCGCAACCAGCGCGGTTTCATCGGCATCGAAATCCAGAAACGCCTGCCACAGTGCGCGCGCCGTATCGAAGTCAACTGCATTGCGCGCGGCCGGACGGTCGATCGTGACGACGCGAACCGGCCCTTCGTCGTGAACGTGCAGGGCCATCAGCCGTCCAGCGCCTCGCGGTGCTCCTCTTTGTCGCGGTCGCGCAATCCGTAGGCGCCAAGGAATATGGCGTCCGCCACCAGTTCAAGCCCCAGCACCACGCCAAGGAACCGCGCCGACACTTCCGACCAGTTGAACAGAACCAGCAGTCCCATCACCACCGAAATGATGCCCGCCGCCAGAAAGGCGATGAAATAGCGCGATTTCCGAACTCCGGGCACGCTCAGCAGCTTGGCGATGCCGCCACCCACCAGCAGCAGCGCAAAGATGAACGGCAGCCCGATCGGGCCAACCGCGCGCGAATCGCCAAGCTTCAGCGAAAGCCCGGCATAGACCAGCAGCACGCCGACGATGCCGGGCAGGATCATGGTGATCGGCCGCCGCCGTTTCCGGAACAGCACGCCGATCAGATAGATCGCGCCGGCGCCG
>NZ_DBNHFX010000231.1:0-9722 GCF_057137845.1 Sandaracinobacteroides sp.
CCCGCGACCTGGAAAAGGCGCTGGCGAACGATCCGGAGTTCGGCCCGGATGTATCGCTGCTCAACCAGGAAGTGCGGAGAAGCCGGGAAATCCTGACCGGCATCTCCGAGCGGGCGGAGGCCGAACATCCGTTTCCCGAACTGGCGCTTGCGGCCCTGCTGCGCGAAGTGATCGAACCGTTCGAGCCGACGCGTGTTCCCGTCGAACTGACGTTCGGCTGGCAGGCGGGGGCAGGGCCGGTGGTGACCCGCACGCCGGAATTGATGCACGGGCTTGCCAATCTGATCGGCAACGCGCTGCGGCATGCGAACCAGCGCGTGTTCGTTGTGGCCGGAGAAACGGCCGACGAGCTTTGGGTGGTGGTATCCGACGATGGTCCGGGCTTCGGCGCAGACCTGCTGCCAAGGCTTGGCGAGCCGTTTCTTGGCCCTTCGGTTTCGCGTTCCGGATCGACGGGGCTAGGAATATTCATTGCGACAACGCTACTCGGGCGTACAGGGGGTGCGCTTCGATTCGGAAATCGTGCCGAAGGCGGTGCAAGGGTGGAATGCCGCTGGCGCAAGGCAGACATCGAAGCAGTCAGGGAACGAAAAAGGGAAGAGGGCCGATAACAATGGCCGATACGGAAAATGGCGCAGGCGACGGCGTTTCGCATGGAACATTGTTGCTGGCCGACGATGACAACAGCTTCCGGCAGCGGCTGGCGCTGACCCTGGGGCGGCGCGGTTTCGACGTGCAGGCAGCCGCCAGCGCCGAGGAAGCGCGGCAGTTGATGCGGCAGTTCCGCCCCGACTATGCAGTGCTCGACCTGCGCCTCGGCGACGGCAACGGCATCGATCTGGTGACGGAACTGCGCGGGCTGCATCCCGACACGCGGGTCGTCATCCTGACCGGCTATGGCAATCTGGCGACTGCGGTTGCCGCAGTGAAGGAAGGCGCGGTCGATTATCTGGCCAAGCCCGCCGACCCCGAGGATCTGATCCATGCACTGCTGGCGACGGGCGGCGAACGGCCCGAACCGCCCGCCGAGCCGATGAGCGCCGACCGCGTCCGCTGGGAGCATATCCTGCGCGTTTATGAACTGTGCGACCGCAACGTCAGCGAAACGGCGCGCCGGTTGAAGATGCACCGACGCACCTTGCAGCGTATTCTCGCCAAGCGCAGCCCGCGCTGAGGCGGCCGAGTGTTGGATTTCCGGGCCGCCGTCGCTAGAAGACCATGATGCTGAACGGAAGGCGGATCCTCCTCGTCATCGGCGGCGGCATCGCTGCCTACAAGGCGCTGGAACTGATCCGCGAGATTCGCCGACAGGGCGGCAGCGTCACCCCTGTCATCACCAGCGGCGGGCAACAGTTCGTCACGCCGCTTTCGGCGGCGGCGCTGGCGGAATCGCGCGCCTACACCGACTTGTTCGACCTGACCGCCGAAGCCGAAATGGGCCATATCCAACTGTCGCGCGCGGCCGATCTGCTGCTGGTGTGCCCGGCAACCGCCGACCTGCTGGCGAAGATGGCGGCAGGCTGTGCCGACGATCTGGCGACGACGCTGCTGCTGGCGACGGACAAGCCGGTGATGGTGGCACCGGCGATGAACGTGCGCATGTGGCAGCACGCGGCAACTGTCGCCAATGTGGCAACGCTGCGCGCCCGTGGCGTAGCAGTGCTGGAACCCGATGTCGGCCCCATGGCCTGTGGAGAGCATGGGCCGGGCCGGTTGCCGGAAGTTGCCAGCATCCTTGCCGCCCTTGCCGCGCATTTTGCCGAAGGGCCGCTGAAGGGCCGTCACATCCTGATCACCGCCGGCCCGACGCACGAACCGATCGACCCGGTGCGCTACATCGCCAACCGGTCGTCGGGCAAGCAGGGCTATGCCCTGGCCGGGGCGCTGGCGGCGATGGGTGCCACCGTCACGCTGATCTCTGGCCCGGTAACGCTGCCGACGCCGACGGGCGTTCGCCGGGTGGACGTGGAAACCGCGCGGCAGATGGCCGACGCGGTGGAAGCAGCGCTGCCTGCCGACGCCGCCATCATGGTGGCGGCCGTTGCCGACTGGGCCGTCGATCAGCAGGATCGCAAGATCAAGAAGGACGGGTCCGGCCCGCCGGTGCTGGTGCTGTCGGAAAACCCCGACATTCTGGCGGCACTTGCGCGCAGCGCCCGACGCCCGAAGCTGGTCGTCGGCTTTGCCGCCGAGACGAACGATGTCATCGCCCATGCGCAGGCCAAGCTGGTGCGCAAGGGATGCGACCTGATCGTCGCCAACGATGTGTCGGGCGATGTGATGGGCGGGGATCGCAACCTCGTGCATCTGGTCAGCGCATCCGGCGTCGAGACGCTTGCCGAAGGCCTGAAGGAAGATGTGGCGCAGGCGCTTGCGGCGCGTATCGCGGGGATGCTCGATGGTTGAAGTGCAGGTAGTGCGCATGCCTCACGCCGAGGGGTTGGCGTTGCCCGCCTATGGCACCGAGGGGGCGGCGGGCATGGATGTGCTTGCCGCAGTCGAAGCCGATCTGGTGCTTGCGCCCGGCGCGCGGACGGCGGTTCCAACCGGGCTGATGCTGGCAGTGCCACCGGGCCATGAAATGCAGGTGCGGGCGCGGTCGGGGCTGGCGCTGAAGGAAGGGCTTTGCGTGCTGAACGCGCCCGGCACCATCGACAGCGATTATCGCGGCGAAGTGAAGATCATTCTGGCCAATCTGGGGCAGGCGCCGTTTGCGATCACGCGCGGAATGCGGATCGCCCAGTTGGTGCTGGCGCCCTATGTGCGCTGCCATTGGGCGCCGGTGGATGCGCTGGACAGCACCGTGCGCGGGGAAGGCGGCTTCGGATCGACGGGCAGGCACTGATGCTGACGGATGCGGAACTGGAACGCTATCAGCGGCATATCGTGCTGCGCGAAGTCGGCGGCAGCGGCCAGCGCGCCCTGCGCGCGGCGACCGTCGCCGTGGTCGGCGCAGGCGGGCTTGGCAATCCGTGCCTGATGTATCTGGCGGCGGCAGGCGTCGGGCAGATCACCGTGATCGACGATGATGTGGTCAGCCTGTCGAATCTTCAGCGGCAGGCGCTGTTCACCACGGCAGACGTCGGCCGCCCGAAGGTCGAGGCAGCAGCCGAGCGCCTGCACGCGCTGAATCCGCATATCGTCGTCGAACCGATCGTGGCACGCCTGACCGAAGAAACGGCGGCGACGTTCCTGTCGCAGCATGACGTGATCGCCGATGGTTGCGACAATTTCGCGACCAGAAGCGCCGTGAACCGTGCGGCGGTCGCGCTGGGGGTGCCGCTGGTGTCGGCGGCGATCGGGCCGTTCGAAGGGCAGTTGGGCGTCTATGCGGGGCATCTGCCGGGCCAGCCCTGCTATGCCTGTTTTGCGGGCCTGCCCGAAGATGTGCCGGGCAACAGTTGCGCCGACATCGGCGTGCTGGGCGCGCTGGCAGGTGTGATGGGCGCCGCGCAGGCACTGGAAGTGCTGCGGCTGCTTGCCGGGTTCGGCGAAAGCCGGCTGGGGATGCTTTGGCTCTATGAAGGCCTGAGCCTCGCCACGCGGTCGATCCGGGTGCTGAAAGACCCGGCATGCCCGGTCTGCTCCTGATCGTCACACAGATGGCCGACGAGCGCCATGCCGCAGCGGTCGAGCTTGCGGCCTGTGCGGCGGCGCTCGGCCGCCCCGTCGCGGTGCTGGTGAAGGCCGAAGCGACGAAGGAACTGGCAAGGCCCGTCCTGCGGCCGGACTATCAGACGCTGGTGGATCTGGGCGCTTCGATCGCGGCCTGCCAGACGGCGATGGCGGCGCACGATCTTGCCGCCGACGATCTGGCGCCCGGCGTCGAGGCGCTGGGGATTCTTGCGTTTCTGGAAGGCCGGGCCGACTGGCAGGTCGTCATTGCATGACGGGGTCGTCGTTTTCGTCCTCGTCGTCGTCCTGCGCGGGCGGATCGCGCGACAGGACCGGGTTCGTCCACGCATAGACAGCCAACGCCGCAAGCCCCATCGCGCTCAGCCAATAGGGTAGCGACGGGTTCAGTTCATAAAGGCCGATGCCAACGGCAGGCGCCAGAACGAAGCACGCACCATTTACCGCCGTCACCGCACCGGCAACGCTGCCCTGTTCCTCGCGGCCGACGGCAAGCGATGATCCGGCCGTGAAGCCGGGGCGGGCGAAGCCGAACCCGGCCGACGACAGGGCAAAGGCCAGCGCAATCGCGTAAAAGCTGTGGGCGAACGCAATTCCCATCACGCCCAGTGCGCCGATCGCCGTTCCCCAGCGCATCAGTTGCCGTGGCGAAAGGTCGAGGATGCGGATCACCCCCCATTGCACCAGCAGGGTGGCGCCGGCGCCCGCCATGAAGGTAATCGCAATCAACTGCGTGGCTGGAACGCCTGCGTTCGCCGACGCGCGGTCGATGATCAGGAAGCCGATCGCCTGGCCGGTTGCCGCCTGCAACGAACCTGATGCAAAGCCGAAAACCATGAACGCCTTGATGCGGGGATCGGTCACGCGCATGCGCTCGCGTCGGCCGGTCAGGTTGGTTTCCTCGGCGGCGACGACGGTCGCCCCCGTCGACATGCCGCCGATCGTCGGCATCGATGCTTCGGCGCCGCGCCCGGCGTGCGTTGACGGGGTGTCGTCGGGCAGGCCCGCCTGAAGCCAGATCACCACGCCCAGCGCGATCAGCGCAAAGGCGAACATCGGCCCCGAGAGGTCGATCCACGGCAGAATGAACAGCGGCGCGATCGCCGGCCCGATGATGGTGCCAAGCCCGAAAGCCGACGCCAGCACGGCAAGAGCCGCTGTTCGTTCAGTCGAGCTGGTGCGGGCTGCGACATAGGCCTGCGCCGCAGGATTGGCGGCGGAACCAAAAATGCCGAACAGGCTGCGCGCCAGAGTGAACAGGACGAACGTCACCATCGGCGCCAGGATGCCCTTCAGGCCCAGCAGGATCACCGCCGCGCACAGCAGCATCGAGATGCCGAAGCCGGTGATGCCCTGCTGCATCAGCCGACGCCTGCCGCGCAAATCCGACTGCCGCGCCCAATAGGGTGCTGAAAATGTCCAGAACAGGGCCGACAGCGAGAAGACGACGGCAATCGCCATGTCGGGGATGTGGATTTCCCGCCCGATCACCGGCAGGATCGACTGCAATGCCGTGTTTCCGGCGGCCGTTACCAGCAGCGCGGTGAAAACCATGGCGAAATGGCTGCGCGGCAGGTTGGGATTCGGTGCGTTCACCCCCATCTGCTAGGCTGCATCGATTGCGATTGCACCCCCGGAATTTGCACATCCGGAATCTGAAGGATCTTGGTTGAGGAGCTGCTGATGTATCGCCTGCACTATTGGCCGACGCCCAATGGGCACAAAATCACCATGATGCTGGAAGAGCTTGGTGCGCCATACGAAATCGTGCCGGTGAATATCCGCACTGGCGACCAGTTCAGACCGGAGTTTCTGAAGATTTCCCCAAACAACCGGATGCCGGCGTTGGAAGATCTGGCCGATGGCGTTCATATTTTCGAGTCCGGTGCGATCCTGTTGTATCTGGCCGACAAGCATGAGCGGTTCATCCAGCCTGCACGCCATGCGCAGGGGCGTGCGGAAGTTCTGCAATGGCTGTTCTGGCAGATGGCGGGGCTTGGGCCGATGCTGGGGCAGGCCAACCACTTCCGCAACTATGCGCCGGAAAAGGTCCCCTATGCGATCGAGCGATACACCAACGAGTCGCTCAGGCTGCTGGGGGTGATGGACAGGCGCCTGGAAGATCGCGCCTATCTTGCCGGAGAGGAATATTCGATCGCCGATATCGCCTGCTATTCCTGGGCATCGTCGGCGGCGAAGCAGTTCGCCGGCGAACATCCGCTGCCCAACATTGCCCGCTGGTCGGCGGCGATTGCAGAACGGCCGGCAACGGTGCGCGCCTTTGCCGTGGCCGCCCGCCCCGAGTTTCAGCAGGGCGAGGCAACCGAGGAGCAGAAGAGGATGCTGTTCCAGCAGGGGCTGCACAGCGTCAGGAAATAGGCGAACCGGCCCGCCGTCAGGCGGCGGGCCTTCGGGCATAGACGCCGAACGCTGCAATCACGGCATAGCAGGCGG
This sequence comes from Sandaracinobacteroides sp., assembly GCF_057137845.1. NCBI lineage: Bacteria > Pseudomonadati > Pseudomonadota > Alphaproteobacteria > Sphingomonadales > Sphingosinicellaceae > Sandaracinobacteroides > Sandaracinobacteroides sp. The sequence goes on from NZ_DBNHFX010000231.1 coordinate 6,088, forward strand.
CAGGCAGCAGCAGCGCAAGGCCAAGGCTGCCCGTCAAGTCGGCCAGCGCGCCCGTTGCCAGCGGCACGACTGCGCCGCCGAAGATCGCGACGTTCAGAAGGCCCGAGCCATCTGCCGCGCGCGCACCCAGCTTTTCACAGGCGAGGCTGAAGATGGTCGGGAACATGATGGCGTTCATCAGCCCGATCGCCAGCAAGCTGTAGCCGGCGACTGCGCCGGTAGTGTTGATCGAAACCAGCAGCAGCAGGATCGCACCCAACGCCACCAGCGCCAGCAGCTTGCCGGGGCTGACGACACGCATCGCCGCCGAGCCTATGAACCGCCCGACCATCGCGCCGCCCCAATAGAGGCCGATCAGCCGCCCGGCGGATTCCGCGTCGAGGCCCATGACATGGCCCTGCATCAGGTAGCTGACGATCAGCGAGCCGATCGAAACCTCGGCCCCAACATACAGAAAGATGCAGAGCGCACCAAAACCGAAGCGCGGGCGCTTCAGCAGGTCGAACCCGACATGGCCGCTGCTTTCCTCGTTGGTATCGGTCGGCAGGCGATTGCGGAACATCCAGACTGCTGCCGCAACCGTCGCCAGCGCAACGGCGATCCCCAGATAGCCGTGTACGATCGCCTGGCTTTCGGCTGTGCGGTATGCATCGAGTGCCGGGCCGGTCAGGGTGGACGCGCTTTCGTGGGCGAGGCTGCCAAGGATCAGCGTGGCGCCGACGATCGGAAAGACGGTCGTGCCGAGCGAGTTGAAAGCCTGCGCGAACGTCAGGCGGCTATGCACCGTTTCCGGCCGCCCCAGCATCGAGATGAGCGGGTTCGAGACCACCTGCACGATCACCACACCGCTGGCCAGCACGAACAGCGCGAACAGGAACAAGGGATATGCGGCCGTGCCCGACGCCGGAATGAACAGCAGGCACCCCAGCATCATCGTCAGCAACCCGACGACCGCACCGCGCATGTAGCCAACCCGCTTCACCAGTTGCGCGCCGGGGATCCCGACCAGCAGATAGGCCGTGAAAAAGCAGAACTGCACCAGCATCGCCTGCGTGTAGCTAAGGGTGAACAGCTCTTTCAGTTTGGGGATGATCACGTCGTTCAGCGATGTGATGCCGCCGAAAATGAAGAACAGCCCGACGACGAAGACGCGCAATTCCGGCGCGTCGATATATCCCTCGGTCGGGCGCGCGTAGTTCGAGGATACAGGCGACAGATCCATCCAGAAGTCCTTGGTGCAAACGGGTTGATTTTGAAGTGTTGGTGTTCGGCTTCAGGCCGTGGCGGCAATGCGGTTCTTTACGAGATCGGCAACGACGCCTGGGTCAGCGAGGGTAGTGGTGTCGCCAAGGTTCGCGACGTCGTTTTCGGCGATCTTGCGCAGGATCCGCCGCATGATCTTGCCGGAACGGGTTTTGGGCAGCGCCGGGGCGAACTGGATCACATCGGGCGTGGCGATCGGGCCGATTTCGTGCCGCACCCATTGCACCAGTTCCTTGCGCAGGGCGTCGGTCGGGGTTTCACCGGCGTTCAGCGTGACATAGGCATAGATGCCCTGGCCCTTCACGTCGTGCGGATAGCCGACGACCGCCGCCTCGGCGACCAGTTCATGCGCGACCAGCGCGCTTTCCACCTCGGCGGTTCCCATGCGGTGCCCGGCGACGTTGATCACATCATCGACACGGCCGGTGATCCAGTAATAGCCATCGGCATCCCGGCGGCAGCCGTCTCCGGTGAAGTATTTTCCCTTGTAGGCAGAAAAATAGGTCTGGAAAAAGCGTTCATGGTCGCCCCAGACGGTGCGCATCTGCCCTGGCCACGAACGGGTGATGCAAAGATTTCCTTCGGCGATGCCATTCTGTACATTCCCTTCGGCGTCGACGATTTCCGGCGCGACCCCGAAAAACGGAAAAGTGGCGGAACCTGGCTTCAGCGCAAACGCCCCCGGCAGCGGCGCAATCATCGTCGCGCCGGTCTCGGTCTGCCACCATGTGTCGACGATCGGGCAGCGATCCTCGCCGACGACGCGATGATACCACTCCCATGCCTCGGGGTTGATCGGTTCGCCGACCGACCCCAGCAGCCTGAGTGACTTGCGGCTGGTTTTGGCGACCCACTCGTCGCCCTCGCGCATCAGCGCCCTCAGCGCGGTGGGGGCGGCATAGAATATCTCGACCTGATATTTGTCGATGATCTGCCAGAAGCGGCTGAAATCGGGGTGGTTCGGCACGCCTTCGTACATCACGGTCGTCGCGCCGTTCGCCAGCGGGCCATAGACGACGTAACTGTGCCCCGTCACCCAACCGATGTCGGCTGCGCACCAGTAGATTTCCCCCGGATTGTAATCGAACACCAGTTCGTGCGTCAGTGTTGCCCACACCAGATAGCCGCCGGTCGTGTGCAGGACGCCCTTTGGCTTGCCGGTCGAGCCGGAGGTGTAGAGGATGAACAGCGGGTCTTCGGCGTTCATCGGTTCGGGCGCGCATTCCGCTGATTGCGCGGCCACAAGGTCAGCATAGCGCACGTCGCGGCTTTCGTTCCAGGCGATGCCGCCGCCCGTGTGCGAAACGACGACGACCTTTTCCACCTGACCGGGGCGAAGCCTTGTCAGCGCCTCGTCGACATTGGCCTTCAGCGGGATGATCCGCCCGCCGCGCAGCCCCTCGTCGGCAGTGATGATCAGCTTTGAATCGCAATCTTCCACCCGGTTCGCGATCGAGTCCGGCGAGAAGCCGCCGAATACGACCGAGTGTATCGCGCCGATCCGCGAACAGGCCAGCATCGCGATCGCCGCTTCGGGGATCATCGGAAGGTAGATGGTGACCCGGTCCCCCCTGGCAACGCCCAGCGCTTTCAGCCCGTTGGCGAACCGGCAGACCGCTTCGTGCAATTGCCGGTAGGTGATGCGGCGGCCTTCGCCGGGGCTGTCGGGTTCCCACAGGATGGCGATCTGGTCGCCACGGGTGGCGAGGTGCCGGTCGAGACAGTTGGCGCTGACGTTCAGCGCGCCGTCGGCGAACCAGCGGATCCCGAAGTCGGCCTTGTCGAAGCTCCACTTCGAGACTTCGGTGAACGGGGTCATCCAGTCGATGCGGGCGGCTTCCCGGCGCCAGAATGTATCCGGATCGTCGAGCGACTGGCGGTAGAGCCTGGCGTAGCCTTCAGCATCCACCTTGGCGCGCGCGGCCCACGCCGCTGGAACAGGGTAGATGTTGCTGCTCATGAAATCCTCTCCCGCGCGATTGGCCCGCTCCCTCTTGCCCGAGACGATCGCCGAGCGAAAGCCCGGCGGCTGCGGATCACATTGCCGAAATGCCGCCGTCGATACACAGTTCCGTGCCCGTCACGAAGCGGGCCTCGTCCGAGCAGAGATAGACCGCGCCCCATGCCACGTCGTCGGGGTCGCCGATCTGTCCGATGGGAATCTGTCGACCAAGCTTCGCCTTCACTTCCTCTTTCGACATGCCCGTTGCCGTCTGGAAGTTGTCGAGGATCGCGGTGTCCATGAAAGTCGGGTGGATCGAATTGCAGGTGATCGCGTCGCGCTTCGAGGCGCAATGCAGCGCAACCGATTTGCTGAGGTGGCGGACCGCCGCCTTGGCGCTGTTGTAGGCAGCCATCCGCCCCGAGGCGAT
>NZ_DBNHFX010000232.1:0-1599 GCF_057137845.1 Sandaracinobacteroides sp.
CGACACGCTTGCGTGATGGCCCGTCCAGCAGCGCCTTCAGGATGCGCGCAGCGCCCGGAAACCCGCCCTCGGTCTTGCGGCGCTTGGAAATGGCAAAGCCAAGCCCGGCTTCCACCGGTTCGGTTTCGGGCGTCAGGTCATGGCCATAGAGCGGCAGCCCGGCTTCGAGCCGCAAAGAATCGCGCGCGCCAAGCCCGATCGGCTTCACCCGCTCGTCCGCCAGCAGCAGGCGGGCGAAGCGTTCGGCATCCTTTGCCGGCAGGCCGATTTCGAAACCGTCTTCGCCGGTGTACCCCGAGCGGGTGATGGCAACCCGGATGCCCTGACACAGAAACTGGTATCCGGTCATGAACTTCATCCCGGCCAGCGGTGGCAGATCCTGGATTTCAGGAACGGGGCCAAGCGCTTCCAGCACCGCCACCGCCTTCGGCCCCTGCAACGCCAGCAGAGCATGGTCGTCGAGATGGGTCAGGCTGAGGCCTTCCGGCAGGCGCTGGCGCATGTGCGCGATATCGGCGTGCTTGGTGGCGCCGTTCACCACCAGATAGAAACGGTCGGGCCGGGCGGCGGTGCCGATGTTCGTCACCATCAGGTCGTCGAGAATGCCGCCATCGTCGGCCAGCAGCAGCGAATAGCGCGTCCGATGCGACGGCAGGGCCAGAAAGTCCCCCGGCGCAAGGCTCTCCAGCCAGCGGGCTGCGCCTTCGCCTTCCAGCAGCAGTTGCCCCATGTGGCTGACATCGAAAAGCCCTGCGCTTTCACGTGTCCACAGATGCTCGGCCATGACGCCAGCCGGATATTGCACCGGCATCGAATAGCCCGCGAACGGCACCATGCGGGCACCGAGTTCGCGATGCAGGCCATCCAGCGGAAGTGTTTTCAGGTCGGCGGCAATTGTGTCTGCCATCGTGGTTCCCCGTGACTCGAGCACGACCCTCCCCTTGAAGGTCGTTGTCGCCGCCCCCGCCTGTCACGAGACCTGAGAGCTTTCGCCATGGCCAAAGACCAAGGCTTACCCCTTCGGTGGCGGCCCGCGTCAGGCGATCCGCACTTTCCAGACTGCCGTCCCCGACGAGCGGGTGCAACGCTGCGGTCCTTCGGCCTGAGAGATTCCGGGGGCGGTTGCTCCTTCGGCGGTGCCGGTGGTTGCCGACACACTCTCCCGCAGCGTCGCCAGTTGCATTGAACTGCCGACGGCGCGCCAATGACGCAGACGCGCGATTCGGTCAACGAAAACCGGTATCAGTCGGCGGCGCGCTCGATCGCCTTGCCCACCGATTTCACATCCCGGCCGACGCCTTTCGTGGTGTTGCAGGCGGCCAGCAGCATCGCCGGCAGGATCAGCAACGCTGCAATCATTGGTTTGGTCATGCTCGAACTCCTCAGGCACCAGCGCCGATACGGACGATCGCCTTGCCGGCAAGTGAACCACGCTCCATCGCGCGGAATGCCTCGGTTGCATCCTCCATCGGCACTTCCAGCGCAATGACCGGTTTCAACAATCCGCGCGCCGCCAGCGCCTCGATTGCGGCCATATGGGCGGCGGCGGCCACCGGGTCGCGGCGCCCCGCTTCTCCGGCGCGGACGCCCACTATCTCG
>NZ_DBNHFX010000233.1:0-5796 GCF_057137845.1 Sandaracinobacteroides sp.
GATCTTGGGCTGTTTGCCGACCGGCCGGAAGATATCGCCCGTGCAATCGACCTCGCGCGGGATGCCGACCTGATCGTCAGCATCGGCGGAGCGTCGGTAGGCGACCACGATCTGGTGAAACCGGGTCTGGAAGCCGCCGGCGCCAGCATCGACTTCTGGAAGGCTGCGATCCGCCCCGGCAAGCCGCTGATTGCCGGGCGTCTGGGCAATGCGGTGGTGGTTGGCCTGCCGGGCAATCCGGTGTCGGCGTTTGTCTGTGCGCGGGTGTTTTTGTGGCCGTTGATCCGCCGGATGGCCGGCAGTAGCCAGCCGCTGGATATCGCCGACCAGGCGGTTGCAGGCGTCGATCTGGTCGCCAACGGCGGGCGCCGGCATTTCATGCGTGCGCATGTCGCCAAGGGCCGCGTCAGCCCCTTCCCCGCGCAGGACAGCAGCCTGTCGTCGGTGCTGGCGGCGGCCAATGCGATCCTGGTGCGCCCGGCCAATGCCCCGGCGGTGCCTGCCGGAACATCCGTTCCGGTTCTGCGAATCTGATGTTCCGGCAAGGAACCGCTTGACCCGTTCACGTTGGTTCCTTTAACGTTCGCTCCATGTTCCACCTCTTTGGGGCGCCGCCATGCTGACGTCGAAGCAACATGAACTGCTGCTGTTCATCCACAACCGGCTTGCGGAAACCGGCGTTTCCCCCTCGTTCGAGGAAATGAAGGACGCGCTCGATCTGAAGTCGAAGTCGGGTGTGCACAGGTTGATCGGCGCGCTTGAAGAACGGCGTTTTCTGCGCCGGTTGCCGAACCGCGCACGGGCACTGGAAGTGGTGCGACTGCCGGAAGACGCCGCACCGCGCGGCGCGGCCGCGATCGCCGACATCGGTGCCGCACGCGCGCGGCGGGTGGCGGCCGATGCGGCAATGGCCGAAGTGCAGGCGTGCGTGGTGCCGCTGGTGGGGCGGATCGCAGCCGGCCTCCCGATCGAGGCGATCGAGGAGCAGGAGCAGCTTGCCGTCCCCGCCACGCTGCTTGGCCACGGCGAACATTATGCGTTGCAGGTCGCGGGCGACTCGATGATCGAAGCCGGCATCTTCGACGGAGATTTCGCTCTCATCCGCAAGGCCGACGATGCGCGCGACGGCGAAATCGTGGTGGCGTTGATCGACAACGCCGAAGCAACGCTGAAATACTTCCATCGGGAAAAGGGCATGGTCCGGCTGGACCCGGCGAACAGCCTGTATCAGCCGCAGCTTTACCTGCCGTCGCGGGTCAGGGTGCAGGGGCGGCTGGCCGGGCTACTGCGCCGCTACTGACCGGCTGGCGGCGGTTCGCTCTTTTCATCGCCGCCGCGCAGTGCCAAGGCACCGGGCATGACTGCAAAGCCACATGCCGGGGTGCGCCACGCACCGGACCCGACGATGCTCGCCAAGACCGAGGTTCTGGTGGAAGCGCTGCCCTATCTGCAACGCTATGCCGGCAAGACGTTCGTGGTGAAATACGGCGGCCACGCCATGGGCGACCCGGAACTGGCGCGGGATTTCGCCGAAGACATGGTGCTGCTGAAGGCGGTGGGGATCCGGCCCGTGGTGGTACACGGCGGCGGGCCGCAGATCGGCGCCATGCTGAAGCGGCTTGGCCATGAAAGCAGCTTCATCGACGGGCTGCGGGTGACGGACGCGGCAACCGCCGAAGTTGCGGAGATGGTGCTGGGCGCCATCAACAAGGAGCTGGTGCGCTGGATCAACGAGGCCGGCGGCAAGGCGGTCGGCCTCTCGGGCAAGGATGCCGGGCTGATCCACGCCGAAAAGGTGACCCGCACCCGGCGTGACCCCGGCAGCGCCATCGAACAGGTGGTCGATCTGGGCTTCGTCGGCGAACCGGCCCGGGTAGACCGGCATGTGCTGGATGTGCTCAGTTCGGCGGATTTCATCCCGGTCGTCGCCCCGATCGGGGTTGGCGCCGACGGGCACACCTATAACATCAACGCCGACACCTGCGCCGGTGCGGTGGCAGCGGCGCTGGGGGCTGCAAGGCTGTTCCTGCTGACCGACGTGCCGGGCGTGCTGTCGAAGGAAGGCGCGCTGTTGACCGACATCACGCCGGGCGATGTCGCCAATCTGATCGAGGACGGCACGATTTCCGGCGGGATGATTCCCAAGCTCGAAACCTGTGTCGGTGCGGTTGCGGGCGGGGTGGATGCAGCGGTCATTCTTGACGGCCGTATCCCGCACGCCATGCTGCTGGAAATCTTTACCCGGCGCGGCGCCGGGACACTGGTGCGCAAGGAGGACTGATCGATGCGGAAAGCTATGGCGGCGCTGGCGATGGCGATGCTTGCAACTGCATCGGCCGGGCTGGCGCAAAATGGCGACCTCTATTCCGGCAAGCGTCGGCTGGGGGAGGTCTGGGTCTATCCGGCGATGTTCGAGCAGGCGCTGGCGCCGCTTGCACCGCTGGCGGCGCGCGCGATCAAGGGCGGGCTGTGCCCCGGATTTCAGCTGGGCCCGGACAATCTGGTCCATGAATATGCCTTCGAAGCCAAGTTGAAAGCGAAGGGCCGGGCGCTGGAACGCCGCTGGGAAGTCGAGGATCTGCGCATCGTCAACGCCAGCGCCTGCCCGGCGCTGGACAAGGAAGTGACGGCCCGCATGCGCGAGGCGATTCCGGCATTTGCCGAACCGCGCGAGGACAGCGACGGAAACGGCTGGATCAAGATCCCGCGCATCGCACTGCGGCTGACCGGCCAGCAATAGCGCGAACGCGGGCGGCGCCAGCCGTCAGAGGGCGGCCTTCAGTGCTTCCACCAGATCGGTCCGCTCCCAACTGAAGCCACCATCGGCATCCGGCTTGCGGCCGAAATGGCCGTAGGCCGCCGTCCGCTCGTAGATCGGGCGATTGAGGCCGAGGTGGGTGCGAATGCCCTTTGGCGTCAGCCGCAGCACCTGGGGCAGGGCGGCTTCGATGCGGGATTCCGTGATGGTGCCGGTGCCGTGGGTATCGACGAGGATCGACAGCGGTTCGGCAACCCCGATCGCATAGGAAAGCTGGATCGTTGCCCGGCGAGCCAGCCCTGCCGCCACGATGTTCTTCGCCAGATAGCGCGCAGCATAGGCCGCCGACCGGTCGACCTTGGTCGGGTCCTTGCCGCTGAAGGCGCCGCCACCGTGCGGCGCTGCGCCGCCATAGGTGTCGACGATGATCTTGCGGCCGGTGAGGCCCGCGTCGCCGTCAGGACCGCCGATTTCGAAAAGCCCGGTCGGGTTGACATAGATCGCCGATTGCTCTGGCAGCCAGCCCCTGGGCAGCACGTCTTCCAGCACCGTCATCACATAGTCGCGCAGCCGTTTCTGCCCGGCATCGCTGGAAAGCGCGCGGGCGTGCTGCGTCGAGACGACGAGCGCCGTCGCTCTCACTGGAAGCTCTGCCTCGTAGGCGAGGCTGACCTGGCTCTTGGCGTCTGGTTCGAGGAAATCGACGACCTTGCCGTGCCGGTCGTGCGCCATGCGCTCGAGGATGCGGTGCGCGTAATAGAGCGTGGCCGGCATCAGGTCGGGGGTTTCGTCGGTCGCGTAGCCGAACATGATCCCCTGATCGCCCGCGCCCTCGTCCTTGTTGCCCGATTCGTCGACGCCCATGGCAATGTGCGCGGATTGCCCGTGCATGTGGTTTTCGAACGTCGCCGTCTGCCAGTGGAAGCCCTGCTGTTCATAGCCGATGCGGCGAACGGTTCCCCGTACCGCCTGCTCGATCGCATCGCGGATGCCGGGCGCCCAGCCGGCAGTATCCGGGAAGGCAGCGGCGTCGAACACGCCCTTGCAGCGGATTTCGCCCGCCAGATTGATGCGCTGCGTCGTCACCATGGTTTCGCAGGCAACCCGCGCTTCCGGGTCGCGGCGGAGCATGAAATCGACGACAGTGTCGGAGATCTGGTCGGCAACCTTGTCGGGGTGGCCTTCCGAGACAGACTCGGACGTGAAGGTAAAGCTCTGGCGCGCCATGGATACTCCTTGTGCAGGCTGGAAGAGCTAGCTGTTCGCCGATGCCATTGCAAGGAATATAAAGAGATATTTATGTCTTTCTGCGAGCTGCCAGAATACCATATCCAAGCAACAGCAGCGCCAGGCCTGCGGGTGCGGCAAGGCCGATCCGGGAAAAGGGGGTGGCAGCAAGCGGCGCCGGCAGCGGAACCCGCGCGGTGGCGGCAGTTCCGCGCGGCAGCAGCGCAGTCATGCCGCCACGCGGGTCGATCATGCCGGAAAGGCCGGTCGGCGTCAGGCGGGCCACCGGCAGCCCTTCCTCGATGGCGCGCAGCCTTGCCTGCGCATGGTGCTGCGGCGGCCCCGAACGGCCGAACCATGCATCGTTCGATATGGTCAGGATGAAGGCCGGACGGTCGGCCCGGTTGACGATGGCGCCCGGAAAAATGATCTCGTAGCAGATGTTCGGCGCCATCGCCGGCAGGCCGGGCAGCCGCCACGTCACCGGGCCGGGGCCGGGGCGAAAGTCCAGCGTGCCAGGCACGAGCCGTTCGAGGCCCAGCGGTTCGGCGATGGCGCGAAGCGGCAGATATTCGCCGCCCGGCACCAGATGCGCCTTGTCGTAGCGGGCAAGAATCTGCCCGGCATGATCCAGCGCATAGAGGCTGTTGGTCCCGGCAAGGACATGGCCGTCGCCGTCGCGGACGATGCCGGTGCCGCCCGTCAGCAGCAGGGTGCCCGCCGGGAAGCCGCGCGTGATTTCCGCGCGGACTTCGGGCATTTCCTCCATCGGGAACTCGACCGCGCCTTCCGGCCAGACGACGGCGGCGGGCGCCGGTCCACGGGCAAGCGCAGCGCGGGTCTGCCGGACGGTCCGGGCGAGGCTCTCCATCGTGCCGCCTTCGGAATATTTGTCGGCGATGCCGGTTCCCGACTGCACCAGCAGCAGTTCGGCGCCGGTGGGCGGGCCGAGCGGCTTCTGCACGCGGGGGACGGCAACGCCCAGCAGCAGCGCCAGCGGAAACACCAGCACAAGGCCCATCCGGCCCGGTTCGCCGCGCGCGCCGATCAGCGCCGCGAGGCTGCCTGCCGCCAGCACCGCAATCGCCGAGAGCCCGTTCGCCCCGACCACCGCCGCAAGCTGGGCGACGCCCGGCAGTTGCAGCCATGCAACCCCCATCGGGTTCCAGGCAAAGCCGCTGAACAACAGCCCGCGCAGGATTTCCAGAATCGTGAACGATCCCGAAAACGCCAGTGTCAGCGGCACGATGCGCGCGGAAACCGATCTGGCGACGAGCGCCGCCAACGCCGGATATAGCGCCAGAAACAGCGACAAGCCGCCGACGGCAACCACCCCCATCACGGGGGGCATCGCCGACTGATAGGTGAATGCCTGCGCGATCCAGCCCAGCCCGATGGCGAACTGCCCGACGCCGAAGCCGAACCCAAGCAGGAAGGCGCGGCGGCGCGGTTGCGCTGCCAGCAGCAGCAACAGCAGCGTGACGCCCACGACCGGCCCGGCGATCGTTGCCACAGGCTCGAAGCCCAGTGCGGAAATTCCGCCTGCGCCAAGCGCGATCAGCAGCGCCGCCGCCCGGCCGCGCGCAGCCAGCCAGATCGTCAGGGGATGGGCGCCAGCGGCGGAGGTTATGCCATGCATGGCCCCCCATAGCTGCGTGACGCCCAACCATCCAGACAGGCCGAGCCACGGTGCAGCGCGGACTCGACGAAGAAGCGTCGCTCGTCCATCAGGCGCCCCATGCTTCAACCTGCCTTCATCCTCGTCCGGCCGCAGCTTGGCATGAATATCGGCATGGCCGCCCGCGCCATGG
>NZ_DBNHFX010000234.1:0-14530 GCF_057137845.1 Sandaracinobacteroides sp.
CCTTTTCCTGGTTCGATGTCGACGCCGTCGGCCAGCGCTTCTATGCCGAGACCAACGAACTGCAACTGACGCACTACAAGCAGAAGCAGCATGGCCGCTACGTCGATGTGCCGCTGCATCTGGCGCAACCCGTGCACATGATCTTCGACGAGAACTGCCGCATGGCCGGCAAGCTGGTGCTGGAAGTCATGGCCTGGCCTGCTGTCGTCGAACAGACCGCGTGGTCTGAAGACAATAGTACGGAGGTGGCCGCCGGGCTGATCGTGAAAGCCGACAGCATCGCCGAACTGGCCACCAGGATCGGCAAGGACCCCGCTGCGCTCGAGCGGTCGTTCGCCACCTATCAGGCGGCCTGCGTCAGGGGCCACGACGACGCACTGGGCCGCACCCCGGATTCGCTCATTCCGCTGTCCGGTCCGCCCTATTATGCGATTGCCATCGTGCCGGCGATCGTCTGCACCGGCGGTGGCGCAAAGCGCACCCTCGACGGCGAGGTGCTGCGCCCCGACGGGCAGCGGATCGAGGGGCTGTTCAGCGCCGGGGAACTGGGGTCGATGTTCTCGGATCTCTATCAGAACGGCAGCTATCTGACCGAAGCGATGCTGACGGGCCGCGCCGCCGCCCGCACGGCGCTGGCCCGCGACACGGCAAGGGCCTGAATCATGATCGTCAAAACGCCCGCCGTCCGTCTCGCGGTCGAGCTTCGCAACGCCTCGATCGACGGCGGGCGGATGCGCGTCGAAGGGGTGGCGAACATGATGCCCTGTTCCGTCGAACTGCGGCCCGAAGAGCTTCGCGCGATCGCCGCCGTCGCGATCCGGGAAATCGGGTTGTGGCGCCTGCTGCGCTGGCAATTCCGGAAGCAACCGGCCAACGCGGGCTGACAGATCGGTGGCAAGTGCGCCGCCGGCTGCAATAACCGCCGAAAATGCTGGGTGCCGCCAGTCGCTGAACCATGCCAGAAGCCGATGAAACTGCTCGGATGGTGTGAACGACGTGACTGCGACCGGAATCGATTCCCGCAACAGAGCGGCCAGCTTTCACGCTCTGGAAGCCCGGAACTTCGACCTTCTGGTGATCGGCGGCGGCATCACCGGCGCCGGCATCGCCCGCGACGCGGCGATGCGCGGCCTGTCGGTCGCACTGGTCGAAGCGGCAGACTTTGCCAGCGGCACCAGCAGCCGATCATCGAAAATGATCCACGGCGGGTTGCGGTATCTGGCGCAGGGGAATGTCGCCCTCGTGAAAGAGGCTGCGTCCGAACGGCAGATCGTCCGCCGCATCGCCCCGCATCTGGCCCGGATCACGCCCTTCATCCTGCCCACCCGGTCGCTTGCCGACACTGCGAAGCTCCGCGCCGCCCTCTGGACCTTCGAGAAGCTGGGCGGCGTCCCCGACATTGAACGCCACACCCTGCTCGACCGGCGCGAACTTGCGGCCCGCGAGCCGTTGCTGAACCTCGACGGCCTGAACGGCGCCCTTTCCTACCCCGAATTCCTGACCGACGACGCCCGGCTGGTGCTGGCAAATATCCGTTCGGCGCAGGCGGCAGGCGCCGTGGTGCTGAACCATGCCGCCGTCACCGCGCTGCTGTCCGAAGGCGGCCGCATGACCGGCGCCACAGTCCGCTCGACGCTGGCGGGCGAAACGCAGGGCGCGGAAATCAGCGCCAGCATCATCGTCAACGCCGCCGGCCCATGGGTCGATGCGGTGCGCGGTCTCGAACCCGGCGAGGATGGCCAGCGCCTGTCGCTCAGCCGCGGCATCCACCTCGTCTTCGACCGCGAGCGGCTGCCGGTAAACGGCACCATCATCCTTCCCGCCGCCGACAAGCGCAGCCTGTTCGCAGTGCCGCACGGGCGTTTTACCTACGTCGGCACGACCGACATATTCCACGACCGGCTTGAATACTGGCCGCGCTACACCCGCGCCGACGTCGATTATGTGCTCGACACCGTGGCCCGCCGGCTACAGACACCGCGCCCCACCGACGGCGAAATTATCGCGCTGTGGTCGGGCGTGCGACCGCTGGTCGCCGAGCCGGGAAAATCAGCCAGCGAAGTTTCGCGCAAGGACGAGGTATGGACTTCGCCTGCCGGCATGGTCTCGATCGCCGGCGGCAAGCTCAGCGCCTATCGCGCCATGGCCGAACGGATCGTCGATCTGGTGGCGGAACGGCTGGGCAAGACCGTGCGGCAATGCGCCACCGCCGATCAGCCGCTGCCCGGCGGCGAAGGGCCGGCGCCAACGGCCGCAGGCGAACGGCTGGCGGCGCTCTATGGCGCCGAGGCCGCAGCAATCCTCGAAGCGGGCGATACCGTCGCTGCCGAAGCCAGCCGCGCCGTCACGCACGAGGGGGCGGCCACACTCGAAGATTACTGGGTGCGCCGCAGCGCCCGCGCCTGGTTCGACGACGGCGCCGGGCTGAACGCACTTGCGCCTGCCGCCGACGCGATGGCGGTGCTCCTCGGATGGGACGGCGCGCGGCGCAGCGCCGAACTCGAACATTGCCGCGAAATCGAACGACAAAGCCGGGAACCGCTCGGAACCAGCAAAGGATAGAACATGACCACCTCCGCAATCGCCGACAAGCTGGCCTCGGCAATCGGCCGCGACAAGGTTCTGACCGACGCCGCCACGCTCGACGCGCATCGCTATGACCGCTGGGCAGTCAAGCACCTGCGCGACTGGCAGGGGCGCCCGCCCGTGCGTCCGGGCCTCGTCGTCCGGCCGGGCAGTGTGGCCGATGTGCAGAAGATCGTCAGGCTGGCCGGCGAACATGGCATTGCCGTCGTGCCGTTCGGGCTTGGCAGCGGCGTCTGCGGCGGGGTCGAGCCGACTTCCGCCAGCATCCTCCTCGACATGGGCGCGATGAGCGCCGTCCGCTCGATCGACGAACATAATCTGCTCGCAAGCTTCGACGCCGGACTGAACGGCATGGAAGCGGAAGAAGCCGTCAACGCCCTTGGCCTGACCATCGGCCACTGGCCGCAGTCGATCGCGATCAGCAGCGTCGGCGGCTGGGTGGCAACAAGGGCGTCCGGCCAGTTTTCCACCGCTTACGGCAACATCGAAGACATCATCCATTCGATCGAGGCCGTGCTGCCGAACGGCGATCTGGTGACGCTGGGGAAGGCGCCGCGCGCGGCCGCCGGCCCGGATCTCAGGCACCTGCTGATGGGCGCCGAAGGCACGACAGGGATCATCACCGGCGTGACCTTCTCATTGCGGCGGAAGGCCGAACATCGCGGGTTCAGCGCCTTCTTTGCCGACGACATGGATCAGGGGCTGGAGGCGCAGCGGCGGATCCTGCATGCAGGCTGGCTGCCGCCGGTCATGCGGCAATATGACGAAAGCGAGGTGAAGCGCCTGTTCGGCAAATGGCACCGGCCGGGCAAGTCGATGCTGCTGCTGGTGCACGAAGGGCCGAAGCCGCGCGTCGCGGTCGAGGTGGAATGCGTTACGGAAATCGCACGCGGGGCAGGCCTTGCCGTCGGCGACGGCACGATCGCCAGTGAATGGATCGGCCATCGCAACCAGGTTTCCACCTGGAACGACCTGTTCGCGATCGGCGTCGTCGCCGATACCATCGAAATCTCGGCCGACTGGAGCAGCATCGGCGCCATCTATCGCGATGCGGTCGCCAGCCTGAACGAAGTGCCCGGCATCGTGAATGCCTCGGCGCACAGTTCGCACGCCTATCGTTCCGGCATCAACCTCTACTTCAGTTTCGCCGCCCGCTTCGAAGGCGACACCTCGCCCATGGAGGCCACCTACTTCGAATGCTGGCGCCGCGTGATGGAAGCAACCGCACGCCATGGTGGCGGCGTCGCACACCACCACGGGATCGGCCGGGTGCGCAAACCCTATCTGCACCACGACCTCGGAACAGAGGGGCTGGCCCTGCTGCGCCGGGTGAAAGCCGCGATCGACCCGCAGGGGATCATGAACCCCGGCAATCTGATCCCCGATGCCTGAGCTTCTGCTCTCGCTCGACGCCGGGACGACCAGCACCCGCGCCATGCTGACCGACGCTTCGGGCGTGGTGCTGGCAACCGAACGCCAACCGATCCCATCGAGCTTCCCGGCGCCGGGCCGGGTGGAGCAGGACGCCGACGCCGTATTCGACGCCTGCCTGCATGTTGTTCATGCGGTGCTGGCGAAGGCCGGACGCAAACTCGACGATGTCGCGGCGCTGGGCCTTGCAACGCAGCGCGCCAGCATCGTCATCTGGGATCGGGCGACAGGGCGGGCCGCTGCGCCGATGATCGTCTGGAGCGATCTGCGCGGCGCCGAACGGGCGCAGCAACTGGTCGCCGCCGGATTCCTGAGCTGGCCGCAGGTTCCATCGGCCAAGCTGGAAAGCGCGCTTGCCGGGGCGTCCGGCAAGGACTTGCTGTGGGGCACGCTGGATAGCTGGCTGCTGTGGAAGCTGTCGGGCGGCGCGACCCACGCAACCGATTTCGCATCCGCATGGTTCAGCGGTTACGCCGACGCCGCCGACCCGTCGCGCTGGAACAGCGCCCTGCTGGAATACCAGCGCCTGCCGCCGGCGATGTTCCCCGCCATCATCGACAATTGGGGGCAGATCGCAACCGCGCGTGTGCTGGGCGATATTCCGATCACCGCACTGCTGCCCGACCAGCAGGCCGGGATGATCGCGCATGGGGCGCTGGCGCCGGGCGCGTGGAAGCTTACGTGCGGCACGTCGGCCGTGGTGATGATGGCAACCGGCGACCGGCTGGCCACACCGCATCTCACCATGCTGCCATCGCCGCTCTTCCGCGCGGGCGGCAGCGTCGGCTTCTGTGCAGAAGGCATGGTGATCAGCGCCGGAAGCTTCATTGAATGGCTGTGCGGGCTGGGGCTGTTCCAGTCTGCGGCCGAACTGGAGGCGCTGGCGGCAAGCGTTGCCGATTGCGGCGGTGTCGCGGTGCGGCCATCCCTTCAGGGGCTTGGCGCGCCGCACGGGCGTTTCGATGCGCTGGCAATGATCGCCGGGCTGACGGGCGGCGCAAGCCGCGCCCACATCGCCCGCGCAACCATGACCGCGCTCGCCTGCCGGATGCGCGAAATCGCCGATCTGCTTGCCGGGTTCGAATTCACCGTGTCCGACGCGCTTCCGGCCGATGGCGGGCTTTCGGCCAGCGATACCATGCTGCAATTGCTGGCCGATCTGCTGGGGCGGCCGGTACGCCGCCACGCTGTTTCCGAAGGTTCGGCCTTTGGCGCTGCGATGGCCGCCGGTATCGGCGCCGGCCTGTTCGACCACGCAGCCCTGGCGTCGCGGTTGCGCTACGTCCGCGAGTTCACACCAAACATGTCGCGGGATGCGGCAGACGCCATTTTCACCGATTGGCAGGCAAAGGCCCTGAACCCGGCCTAGCCTGATGCCCCCCACCGGATCACCGGCGGGGGGCGCCATCCGTTACGGCCGCTCGTTCCCCATGGTGTAGGTCAGTTGCAGAAAGAAGCTGCGGCCCACGCCATCGAACCAGGAAATGTCGTAATAGGGATAGCTGCCATAGGTCGGGTCCTTCACCGGGGCAGTATCGAACAGGTTGTTGATCGTCCCGGTCAGGCGCAGCCGATCGTTGATGTCGTACCGGGCCGACAGGTTGAACAGATAGCTCGAACGGATATAGGCATCCTGATCATAGTTCGGCAGGCGGCCCAGCCGCTGCCCGGACAATGTTGTCGAGAAGCGGTCATATTCCCACGTCAGGCTGGCACTGCCCTTTTCACGCGGGATGTCATAGCCGCTGTCGAAGGCAAGCTTGCTGACCTTCGGATCGCCCGGATACTGGCGGATGTCGTGGTTCAGCACATAGGTATAGTTTGCCGCCAGCGTGAACGTGCCCGCGCTATCCGTCGGCACGCGGAAATGCGCCGAGAAATCGATACCGTCGGTGCTTTCCTCGGCGATGTTGATCGGGTTCACCGCAACACTCTGGATCTGGCCCTGCAGCGCGCCGCTTGCATAGCGGGTCACGCGTTGCAGCGCGTCGATGCAGGTGGGCGAATTGATGTCGATCGCGGTTCCGGCCGACGTCTGCCCGATGCGGCAGTCGGCTTCGGTGCGCAGCAGCGTATCGATATCCAGATCGCGGACCTGCCCCTTCATCTGCACGCGGAAATAATCGACGGACAGGCTGACGTTACGCACCGGCTGCCAGAATACACCGGCGTTCAGCGAGGTCGAGGTTTCCGGCTTCAGGTGCGGGTTGCCGGTCCGCCGCGATACGATGCCGCTGTCGGCGTAGCTGCAATCGCCGATATCGGAATCCGGCTCTTCGCTGCGGCAGAGGTAATAGTCGGTCGCCGACGGGTGGGTGTTGCCCGGCCCCCGATACACATAGTTCAGGTCGGGCGCGCGGAAGCCCGTGCCATAGGCTGCGCGGAACAGCAGGTTTTCTGCCGGCCGGAATTCACCCCCCAGATTATAGGTGAAGCGGCTGACACGGTTGCCGGCATAGTTGAACCCGTCATAGCGGGTTGCGCCGGAAAGTTGCAGCATGTCGAACACCGGCACCCGGACTTCGGCGCCCAGCCCCCAGTGGGTGCGGCTGCCCTTGCCGTCCGAGTCGATCAGGCCGACATAATATTGCGTCAGCGCCAGCGGATCCGGCCGCAGGTTGTAGCCCTGGTTGCCGAACTCGGCGACGGCGGCAAAACCGACGGGACCAGCCGGCAGATCGAACAGTTTCGTGTTGTTGATGGTGGCGGAAACATTGTTCAGCCATGATTTTGGCCGATAGACGGAATCCGCCGTGATCGACTGATACTGGGCAGGCGTAAGCGGCGTGTACAACCGGTTCACGTCGGCGTTGAAGATCGGATAGCCGCTTTCGCTGTCGACGCCCTGCTGCTGCCCAAGAAAGAACGCATTCGACTTGTCGATCACGACCTGCGGGAACACAACGCGCGAACGATACTGCGCGTGATTATAGGACAGTTCATAGGCCCACTGGTCGTCGTTGCCGAAGTGGCCGCGGATGCCCGGCGTGATGCTGAACGCAACCGAGGTGTTGCGGGTAAAGCCCGGCCCGAAGCCGCCCATTTCCTCGGGCGTGAACTGCCGCGTCCAGTTGTCGAGTTGCAGCCCGCTCCAGGTGTCGGCGGGCGACAGATTGGGGTTGAAGAAAGTTCCTTCCTCGTTCCCGTCCGGCGCGACGTAGAACCAGTCCAGAACGTCGCGGAACAGCTTCAGCCTCGACCAGCTGAACTGCACATCGGTGAAGAACTGCGCCTTGTCGGAAACATCGAAGCCAAGGTTGCCATAGGCGCTGACCGAGCTGCGGTCGGAAATCATCGTGCCATAGGCGACCGACTGCTCGCTGCCGCAGAAATAGCCGTCGGTGCCGTCGAAGGTGCCGCGTCCCGGCCGCATCGCATAGAAGGTCGAGCCACGGTTCAGCGCCGACAGCGCGTCGCAGCGCGCCTTGCCGGGATCGATGTAATAGACATACTCGTCGGCGCGCAGGAAGGTGCGGCGGGCCAGCGGCGCGTCGGTCGTGGGGTTGTCGGCAGTCGAATCCTGCCGCTTGCGCTGGTATTGCCAGATCGGCTGCTGGCGCAGGAACTCTACGCCCAGAACCGCGTGGAAGTCGTCCTTGGCCCAGCCGGTCACGCCGGTCAGCCGGAACGACTGCCCGCCGCCATGCTGGGTGTTGCCATAGCGGAAATCGAGGCGCGTCCCGTCGACCTTTTCTTTCAACTGGAAGTTCACCACGCCGGAAATGGCATCAGAACCATAGATTGCCGATGCGCTGCCGCTCAGGATTTCCACCCGCTCGATCAGGCCGACCGGAATGTTCGAAATGTCGGTGAAGTTGCTGTTGCCGTTGAACGGCAGCGGAAAGTCCGCCACGCGGCGCCCGTTCACCAGCACCAGCGTGTGGTTGGGGCCAAGGCCGCGCAAATCCACCTGTTGTGCGCCCGGTGTGAAGTCGGCGCCGGCGAAGCTCTGCTGGCTCTGGGTTTCGCCACCGTTCTGTGTGACTGCGCGCAGCAGGTCCGGCACGCTCTGGTAGCCGTTGCGCATGATGTCGTCCGACGAGATCGACGTGACCGGCGCCGGCCCCTCGGAAAGGATGCGCGGAATCCGCGAGCCCAGAACCACGATATCCGCGCCGGTACTTTCGCTGCCGGTGTCCTGCGCGAACGCTGTACCGGCCGGCGCCGCAAGGGCCAGACAGGCGATGGTCGAAAGAAGATATCCCCGCATTGTCAGGTTCCATTCAGAAGCATTTTGGAATGGCCCGAACGTGCCACTGTTCCGGGCTGCGCAGAAGCGTTATGTTCGACAAGCCGGTGGCATTGATGCGTTTTTTCGGGGAACAGTAACATGAAAGCAGCACTCTGTGGCGCAAGGCGGGTCCGCTGGCTGACCGCCGCCGCTGTTGTGCTGGCGATACCCGCCACCGCCCAGCCAGACCCCGGCTTCCGCACCTACTTCACTGGCGATCCGCAGTGCGCCCGCACATCCGAGCCAACCCCCGGCCTGCTGCTGATGGGTGGCGGCAACTGGAGCAACGACGCCATCGAATGGTTCCTCGACCGCGCCGGGCGCGGGCGGATCGTGGTGTTGCGCGCATCGGGCGGCGCCTCGCTCGGCGACGAATTGTTCAACAAGTTCGGCGGCACCGCCTGCGTTGAAACCATCGTCTTCAACAGCCGCGACGCCGCCGACGACCCCGAGGTGCTCGAACGCATCAAGTCGGCCGACGGCATCTTCATCGCCGGCGGCGACCAGTCCAACTATGTCCGCTACTGGAAGGGAACGCCGGTCGCCGAGGCGCTGGAACAGCATGTTGCCGATGGTCGCCCGATCGGCGGAACCAGCGCCGGCCTCGCGATTCTCGGCAGCATTTCCTATGGCGCACTCGATGGCGGCAGCATCCGTTCCGACGATGCGCTGTCGAACCCTACCGGCCCGGAAATGACGATGGTGCGCAACTTCCTGCACATCCCGCTGATGGACGACATCGTCACCGACACGCATTTCAACAACCGCGACCGTCTGGGCCGCCTGATCGCATTCGTCGCGCGGGCACGGCTCGACGGCTATCGCCGCACCGTCGGCCTCGGCATCGACGAGCAGGGCGCGCTGACGGTCGATGCCGACGGCAACGCCCGCTTCCACGGCCCGCCGGGCACTTATGCCTGGCTCGTGCTGCCGCAAAAAGGCGTTCCGCGCGTCAAATACGGCAAGCCTCTCGACTGGAAGAACATCCGCGTGCGCGGCGTGGCGCCGGGCGGCACCCTCGACGTGTCGCTGATGCACGCGCGCGAACCGGATTTCTCCAGCATCGTTTCGATCGAGAAAGGCAAGCTCGTCAACAACTGACCGCCGGCCACAGGAAAATCGTATAATTTTCGGCTTGCGGTCGGCGGCACGAACGGGCAAGCCTGCCGCCATGCAAAAGAAGCTGATCCCGCTGTTCCTCGCTGCCTCGCTGCTGGCCCTGCCGGCCTTCGCGCAGGACAAGACCGCCGACAAGCCCAAGGCCGACGCCGCCAAGGAAAAAGCGGCCGAAATCCCGCCTCCCGTGGTTTCGGTCACGAAACACAGCGGCAACTTCGGCGGCAAGGCGATCAGCTACACCGCGACCACCGGTGAAACCTACCTGACCGACGACAAGGGCAAGCCGACGGCCGCCATATTCTCGACCGCCTATGTAAAAGACGGCAAGGACCCGAACCGGCCGGTCACCTTCCTCTATAATGGCGGGCCGGGTTCAGGCTCTCTCTGGCTGCACATGGGCGCGTTCGGCCCGAAGCGGGTGGCGATCCCCAACGACGGCCGCGACGACGGCGCGCCGCCCTATCCGATCGTCGCCAACCCGCACAGCCTCCTCGACGTGACCGATATCGTCTTCATCGATCCCGTCGGCACAGGCTTCTCGCGCGCACTCGGAGACACCGACCCCAAGACCTTCTGGGGCGTCACCGCCGACGCCAAGTCGATCGACCAGTTCATCCGCAAGTGGCTCAGCGAAAACGGCCGCTGGAACAGCCCGAAATATATCGGCGGCGAAAGCTATGGCACCACCCGTTCGGCGGCGCTGGTGAAGCAGTTGGAAGGCACCTACAATGATGTCGGCCTGAACGGCATCATCCTGATCTCGACCGTCCTCGACTTTGCCGCAGGCGCCGAAGCCGAAGGCAACGAGATCGTCTATGTGACCAACCTGCCGACGATGGCCGCAACGGCCTGGTATCACAACAAGGTCGCCAACAAGCCGGCGAACGTCGCCGACTTCGTCGAGCAGGCCCGCCAGTTCGCCAGCGGCCCGTACCTGTCGGCGCTGATCAAGGGCCAGAAGCTGCCCGCCGACGAGCGCGCAAAGATCCGCACACAGCTTTCGCACTTCACCGGCCTTTCCGAAGACTATCTGGAAAAGGCCGATCTGCGCGTGGTGCCCGGCCGCTTCTACAAGGAACTGCTGCGCGATCGTGGGCTGACCGTAGGCCGGCTGGATTCCCGCTACACCGGCCGCGACTATGACAACGCCGGCGAAGGCCCCGACAACGACCCCAGCTTCTATGGCATCGACGCCAGCTACACTGCGGCGATGAACGCCTACGCCCGCGACGAACTGAAATTCTCGCCCGAACGTCAGTATGTCACCATCGGCGGCGTGCGTGACTGGGACTGGCGGATCGGCGGACGCGACGACAACGCCTATCTGAACGTAGCCCCCTATATCGGCCGCGCCCTTCGCGAGAACAGCGGCCTCAGGGTGTTCGTCGGGCAGGGCTGGTATGACTTCGCCACCCCCTTCTTTGCCGCCGAATATTCGCTCACCCGCACCGGCATGCCGCAGGACCGCATCCAGTATCACTACTATGATGCCGGCCACATGATGTATGTGCGCGAAGCCGATCTGGCGAAGCTCTCGAACGATGTCCGCGGCTTCATCCGCCAGGGCACAACGGGCCGCTGATCCCTGCGATTTTTCCCTGCTTGCCCCCGTCCCGCCCCGCCGCCACGGTCGGGGAAAGGGGCAGGCAGGGAAAGGCGCGAAAAATATGGGCGGACCACTGGATTTCACCGGGCAGAAGGCGCTGGTCGTCGGCGGCTCCAGCGGCATCGGCAACGGCATCGCGCAGGCTTTGCGCCAGCACGGCGCTGATGTGCAGGTGTGGGGCACCCGCGCCGCAGCGGCCGACTATGCCGGCGTCGACGGCTCCGACCTTTCCGGCCTGCACTATTCCTGTGTCGACGTGGCGGATACGGCCGCGATCGCGGCATGGTCGCCGCCGTTCGAACGGCTGGACGTGCTCGTCCTCTCGCAGGGGATCGTGCGCTACCGCCGCGCCGAATACGAACCCGCCACCTTCGCCGAAGTGGTGCAGGTGAACCTGAACAGCCTGATGGCCTGTTCGATGAAATTCCAGCCGCATCTGGCGGCGGCCGGCGGCCGGCTGATCATTATCAGCTCGATTGCCGCCCACCAGGCCTCGGTCGGCAACCCGGCCTATGGCGCCTCGAAGGCGGGCGCCGCCAACCTGACCGCGACGCTGGCGCAGGCGTGGGGGCCGCTTGGCATCCGCGTCAACTGCATCGCCCCGGGCTTTGTCCCCACCAAGCTGACCGAGGTGACGACCAACAACCCCGCCCGCGCGCAGGCGGCGCTGCACCGCATCCCGGTGGCGCGTTTCGGCACCCCCGAAGATATGGCGGGCGTGGCCCTGTTCCTCGCCTCGCCGCTGTCGGCCTATGTCGTCGGACAGACCATCGCCGTCGACGGCGGACTGACGCTGTAAAACCCCGCCGCCACAGGCGGCCTGTGAAAAAGCCGCCTGTGATGATCCGTTAAATGCCGAACGCGCTCAGCACCGCGTCTCCGAGGCCAGACAGCCAGCGCCCGACGATGCTGCCTTTGCCGGGGCGATCAGGGCGGTGCTCGAAGAAATAGCGCCCCTTGCCGCTGAAGCTGTCGTTGAACAGGCTGACTTCCTGGTTGAAATAGGGCAGGAACGACACGGTCCGCGCCGCACCATAGGAAAGCCCGGCATCAAAGCCGAGTGTGAGCTGCTTGTTGATCATGCGGCCCCGTTCGGCTTCCTCGACTTCCACGCCGCCATGCCCCTGCACGATCAACGTGCACGGCCCGTGAAACACGATATAACGGAATTGCAGGGTCAGCCACGAGATCAGCCAGCGCCAGCGCCATGGGCGCGAAATCACCAATCGCTGCTCGCGTTTCTTGACCACGCCCACAAGGGCACGCGGCTGAACGACGACAGCGCCGCCTTCGGGCACCTCGATCAGGGTGACACGGTGATCCGTATCGGTTCCGGTGACGACGGCATGATCATCCTGATCGAAGCGCAGGCGTTGAAGGTTGTAGAGCCCGGCGGCATAGCAGGTAAGCGGCATCGAATTATCGAGCACCAGTTCATCGCTGCCCTGGACATTACTGGCGCTGCTCATCAAGCCGGATCGCAGCAGCAATTCGCTGTCGGCGGGTATCGGCACATCGACGCTGACGCCAGCAACCCCCGCATGCAGCGACGGCCCGGACGGGTACAGGACCAGAGGGCGCGCCCTTGCCGCAAAAGGAGCCACAGCGTAAAATCTTAGAACAAGATACACAACAGGAAGAAACAAAATCCCAAGCGCTTGCAATCCATGTGATTGCAATGCTTTTTTAACATTGTTGGAAACAAGATTTTTCTTTTCTTCTGATATTTTTTCTAATATTTCTTCATATTTTTTTGCAGCATTTCTGATTATCTCGTCATTATTTTCAGATTTATATTTCCGATTATTAATCGTGTTTATTATTTCTTTTTTAGAACGTATTATTGACAATTCTATATTTAGATTTTCCTTTACAGATAAAAGCTCTCTATCTGTTTTACTTAATTTCTCCTTTTCCTCATCGGAACAAGATTCTCCACACGTATTTATTAATTCATGATAGTATTTGCGATTATTTTTCACCTTTTTATCATATATTTTCTTTTTTCTGTTATATTTTTCAACATGATAATCGTAATCAGAAAGAATTCCAAGATCAGATTTTCTGATTTCTATTAATGAATCTATCTGATTTAATAATGGAAGTTCCACATATTCCGCTTTATATCCGTTAATAATTTTCTCGCTATTGCCCCCCCGGTGAGAACAAATTTAACAAGATCACTATTTTTTACTATTTTTGATTCTGCAATTTTTTTCTCATTTTCAATCTTGTTGGCAAATAATTCCACTTGTTTTGAACTTGCATTTTGAAGTTCAGAAATTTGAATATTGATATTATTTGTGTAATTTTGCGCGTCCTGTTTGAATGGTTCTTTATAATCATTTAGTGCGGCATATGTGTGCTCAAGATTATTTGCCTTCTCATTCCAGGCTTTATATTGACTCGGAACACGACTCATTAAAGCAAGAATAATGACAATCACACAAAAATATATAACATTTCGCGCAATTCCTCCGGCAATTATTCGTGAAATGGTTAACATAATTACCTCATTTATCAAAATTTATTCCAATTGATGAAGAATGGCTAATGAATTTGATTGCCACCTACAGTTTGTTGTTAATGAACTGTTCCTGCAAAACCTGCCATGGATTGGATCAGCGCTGCAAATTCCTCTGCTTCCATGTCGCCTCCTCCCCTATGTCCAAGCACACATTTCCTGTTTCACAGCACTGATAAAACAATACAATAGCCCCATTTGAAAGATGTTGAAGCCAAGAAGCCACATTTTCTGTTCAACCATACCGGATCAGGCGGGTTATGGCGGGGTGTGGAAATATTGCCACACGGGCGGCCGGACAGGCCGCAAGCACCGGGCTGGTGGGTGGTGAGGGTTTCGAACCCCCGGCCCTCTCAGTGTAAACAAGATGCTCTACCGCTGAGCTAACCACCCGCGCTGCCGTGCACCTCTTGCGCGATGCGCCGCGCTGCTACGCTACGCAGCCGAATCTTGCAAAGGGTATGCGATGGCACTGAACCGCGAACGACTGGCCCGAATCGATGGTTTCCTGAAAACCGCCTACCTCGATACCGGCCGCCTTCCCGGCGCGCTGGTGCGGGTGCTGCACCGGGGCGAAACCGCCTATTCCAGCGTGCAGGGCCATCAGCCGTCCAGCGCCTCGCGGTGCTCCTCTTTGTCGCGGTCGCGCAATCCGTAGGCGCCAAGGAATATGGCGTCCGCCACCAGTTCAAGGCCCAGCACCACGCCAAGGAACCGCGCCGACACTTCTGACCAGTTGAACAGAACCAGCAGCCCCATCACCACCGAAATGATTCCCGCCGCCAGAAAAGCGATGAAATAGCGTGATTTCCGAACCCCGGGCACGCTCAGCAGCTTGGCGATGCCGCCACCCACCAGCAGCAGCGCAAAAATGAACGGCAGCCCGATCGGGCCAACCGCGCGCGGATCGCCAAGCTTCAGCGAAAGCCCGGCATAGACCAGCAGCACGCCGACGATGCCGGGCAGGATCATGGTGATCGGCCGCCGCCGTTTCCGGAACAGCACGCCGATCAGATAGATCGCGCCGGCGCCG
>NZ_DBNHFX010000235.1:0-4855 GCF_057137845.1 Sandaracinobacteroides sp.
TCGACGACATGGACCATGAGGTCGGCCTTGGTGCGGAACTGGTGCAGCATGGCGCCACGGCTGACGCCCGCTTCCTCGGCCACCATCGTCGTCGAGGTGGCGGCGTAGCCATGTTGGTGCAATACCCGGATCGCGGCTGCGACCAGCAACTCGCAGGTGGCGGCGCTGCGTTCAGCCTGCGTGCGGCGAGCCGGCCTTGCCGTCATAGGTCGTTTCCGTGAATCACGCGCCACCCCTAACATTCACAAACTTGCAAGCAGGTTTGACTGCAAGTTTGGCAGAGCCTATCTGCTTTGGCAAGCGTGGTGCATGATCGGGCGCAGCGATGCCCGGCGGCGGGAGGTTGGAGCATGGCGGCACTTTTGCGGAGGCGACAGGTGATGGCAGGATTGGGTGGGGCAGCCGTTGCGGCGGCGGTGCAGGGTAAAGCGCCGAAGCCCGGCCCGCGCCTTGGCGTCGGCCTCTATATGCTGCGCGAGCTGATGGCGAAAGACTTCGACGGCACGCTGGCGGGCGTCGCCGGGGCGGGCCTGCAATCGGTCGAGTTTGCGGGATATTTCAACCGCACCCCGGCCGAGGTGCGGGCCGCATTGGCGGCGAACGGGTTGGTGGGCGTCGGCGCCCATTGCCTGCGCCCGAGCATGGCCGACGACGAGGCGCGGGCGGCGATGGATTTCTGCGCCGAAGCCGGGCTGCCCTTTGCCATTGCGCCGTTGCCGCTGATTCCCGCGCTGGCCTTGCCGATCAAATCCAGAGAGCAGGTGCAGGATGCACTGCGTGCCCTGCGGGCCGAGGATTTTCTGCGCACAGCCGAGATCTTCAACCGGTTCGGCCTTGCCGCAAAGGCGGCGGGGGTGCGCTTTGCCTATCACAGCCACGGTCTCGACTTTCTGCGTTTCGACGGCAAACCTGCGATCGATCTGATCATCGCCAACACCGACCCGGCGCTGGTTGCGCTGGAGATCGATCTTGGCAACACCATTGCCGCCGGGGTCGATCCGGTGCCGCTGCTGTTGAAGCTGGGGGCGCGGGTGCCGCTGGTGCACGCCAAGGACTGGGCGCCGGGCTTCACGCCGTCGCCGATCGACGTGCCGCCATCGGCCCCGATCGGCGAGGGGGCGGTCGATTGGGCGCCGGTGCTTGATGCGCTGCGTTCGATCGGGACCACCAACCTGCTGATCGAACAGGAAGACGGCCCGGCCGACCAGATGCTGCCGATCCTGCGCCGCAATCGCGCCTATCTGGAAAGCCTGTAGCGCGGCTGGCGCCGGGCTTCAGCCAGCGCCTGTTCGGCAAGCTTTTCCATCAGGGCATAGCCGGCGGCAGTCGGATGCACGCCGTCCTCGGCATATTCCAGGGCGATGCCGCCGGCGCCATCGTCGAGGGCGGCGTGATAGTCGGCAAGGGCAAGCTTCTGCTGGATGGCGTAGGTGCGAATCCATTGGTTCAGGGCGGTGATCGCGGCCACGGGCCGGACTTCCGGGCGCCAGTTGAACGCGCGCGCGGGCGGCACGGTTCCCAGCACCACCCGGATGCCGTTTGCACGCGCCAGTTCGACCATGGCGCGCAGATTGTCGGTGATGGCGGCGATGCTGGTCGGCCCGCCGTTACCGGCGATGTCGTTCGTTCCGGCAAGGATATGGACGACCGCCGGTTGCAGCGCCACCACATCGGCCTGAAAGCGGCCCAGCATCTGCAGGCTGGTCTGGCCGCTGATCCCGCGACCGACGCGATCGCCCCGCGCCTTGTCCGGTGCGAAGAAAGCGGCATGTTCGCGGGGCCAGTTCTCGGTGATCGAATCGCCCAGAAAGACGACGCGATCAGGCCCGGCCTTACCTAGTGTGGTGTTGGCGGCCCGATAGCGGCAAAGCCCCGCCGGGTCGGCCAGGAGCAACTGCTGCTGCCATGCTGCATAGGCGGCAAGCCCTTCGGCGGAGGGCGGGGGCAGGCGCTCGCCGCTGGCCTTGGCGGCGGCCATGCGCGCCAGATAGCTGGCGATGGCGGGCGGCGCGGGCGGCAGCGCCGCGCATGGTTCGGCAACTACGCCCACCTGCGCGGTGGCCGTGGCGGGAACGGCCATTCCCAGCAGGATCGTTGCCAATAGTGTGTTGTTCATGCCGCACCCTCCGATGATTCCGGGCCATGCACCCTGCGACCCTTTGGCCGCAATAACAAACGGTCTTGACTGTCTGTAAATGCCATCCGATTGAAACCCGGTTCGGCCCGCCTTGGGCCGGTCATGGGATTTGCACAAGCCGCAACGGAAATATGGGCGGCCGTGCCTGAGGAGTGAACCGATGTCCGATTTCCGTTCTTCGAGCCTGATGGCCCCCAGCATGCTGGCCCTTTCGCTTGCACTGGCGATGCCGGCGTTCGCGCAAAGCGCGCCAGCCATTTCCGGCGACGAGGAAAGCGTTGCCGACATCATCGTCACCGGCACCAAGCGCGAGGAACGCCTGCAGGACGTGCCGCAGGCGATCGCGCTGGTCGATCCACAGGCGCTGCAGCAGCAGAACATCTCGAACGTCAACGATCTGTCGCGCGCGGTGCCGTCGTTCAATACCGGTTTTGGTGCAGTCCGCATCCGTGGTCTTGGCGCTTCCACCTACTCGCGCTCGGCCGAAGGCAGCGTCGGCGTTGTGCTCGACGGCGTGGCGCTCAGCAACGCTTCGACGCAGGCCAACCCCGTCGGTCTGTTCGACGTCGCGCGGGTCGAGGTGCTGATGGGTCCGCAGGGCACGCTGTTCGGCCGTAACAGCTCGGCTGGCGTGGTCAGCATCGTTACCAACGCGCCCGACCCGACCAAGATGGAAATGGCCTTTCACGGCGAACTGGGCAACCGCGAACAGCGCCGCGTGCAGGTGATGGCCAACCTGCCATTGAACGAAATCGCCGCCGTGCGCGTGTCGGCGCAGACGCGGATGGAACCGAACAGCGTTTACAACATCCCGCGCTTCGGCTGGGACACCAAGGAAGCCAACAGCGTCCGTGCCCGCCTTCTGATCGAGCCGAGCGATGCTGTCAGCATCAACATCATCGGCGACTATGAACAGTTCGACAATGCCGGTGGCGGCTGGGTCGTCGTGAAGTCGACGCCTGGAAGCTTCCTGACGAACCAGCTTGTCGCCTGCGGCGTGGTGATCAACGCCGACAACCGCAGCAACTGCCCCAGCGGCGACAGCTATGGCCACGACAAGGCTTATGGCGTGTCGGGCCAGATCGACTGGAGCATCGGCGACTTCACCCTGACCTCGATCACCGCCAACCGCTGGCTGAAGCAGAGCGGCGGCGGCGACTCGGACAGCGTGCCGGTCGACGTGCTGGACACCAACTCCTCGACCACCGACATCTCCAACTTCAGCCAGGAAGTCCGGCTGACCTCGCCGTCGCACGGGCCGCTGCAATTCGTGCTGGGCGGCTATTACTTCCAGGGCAAGCAGCACGCGACCGGCGTTCAGGCCGGCAGCCTCAGGCTGGTGCCGTTCGGCCTGAAGCTCGGCCAGAGCTTCGTGACCGACATCAACTCGAAGAGCCTTGCCGGTTTCGGCCAGGCGACCTTCACTGTGACCGAAGGGCTGCGGCTGATCGCCGGGGCGCGCGTCGAGAACCAGAAGATCAGCGCCGACACAACCCGCAAGGTGGCGCCGGGCGCGCTGGCACCGTTCGCGTCGATCGCGCCGGTTTCGGGGGCGCACGAGGAAACCAGCTTCTCGTATCGCGGCGGCATCCAGTATGACTTCAGCCGCAACATCATGGCCTATGTCACCTATGCGCGCGGCTACAAGGGTGCAGCGATCAACGACCAGACGGTGACGCCGCTGGCGCCGGTCGTGGTGAAGCCGGAAATCCCGAAGGCCTGGGAAGGCGGCGTGAAGGCGACGCTGTTCAACGGTCGCATGGGCGCCAATCTGGCGGTATTCCGCACCGACGTCGAAAACTACCAGACGCAGTTCCTCGACTCGGCCACCGCGACCTACATCTATGGCAATGCACCTTCGATCCGCAGCCAGGGCCTCGAATTCACGGTGTTCGGCAAGCCGATCGACGAACTGACGCTGCAGGGCGGCATCACCTACACCGACGCCAAGTATGGCGATGGCTATCTGGTGGCGTGCGGCCCGAACGAAACCGCAGCGCAAGGCTGCAAGACGTTCGTCATCAACGGTGTGACGGCGACCGCATCGGACGCCGGCGGACGTCGCCTCGCCGGTGTTCCGGAATGGAAGATCGTCGCCAGCGGCGAATATCGCACCCATGTGTCGGACAAGGTCGAGATGTTCGTGCAGGCCGACGTGGTGCACACCTCGTCGCTCAGCTTCACCGCCAGCCTCGATCCGCTGGCCGCGACCGGCCCGCACACCCCGGTCGGGGCGCGCATCGGCTTTGCCATCGATGATGGCAATGTCAGCCTGTCGCTGTTCGGGCGCAACATCTTCAACGAGCGTGTTCCCTTCGCCGTCGCGCAGACGCCGCTGGCGGGCCAGCTCGGAGATCCCGGCTCGTACATCAACCTGCTGTCGGCGGAATCGATCCGGAGCTGGGGCGTGGCGCTGGACTTCCGCTTCTAGAAGGCATCGCGGTCAGGCGGTCGCCACCCCGCCTGACCGCAGACTGGCCTTTCAGGCCGGCAGTCAACGCCTGGCGGACCTTTCAGCCTGGCATGGCCCGTTCGAGGATCGCGCGCTGGTCGATCCGGGCGTCGAACGCGCCATAGGCCATGCCGCGCGTCGCCAGCCTGAGCGTGCAGAACGCATCGGCCATCGGGTTTTCCCATTCCAGCAGCGTCGCCGCCTGCGCCGCGAGCGCCAGACGCTCGGCAAGCAGCCTTGCGGTGCTTTCACTTGCGGGCGCGAAA
>NZ_DBNHFX010000236.1:0-1609 GCF_057137845.1 Sandaracinobacteroides sp.
ACTATCTGGCGCTGAACGCGCCGGGGCTGCCGTGGATTTCCTTTCAGCGCATCGCGATGTTCCTGCTGGCGACGGTTGCGCTGTATGCGCTGGCGACGTCTTCGCGGATGCGCGGCCAGTTCGGCGATATTCTTGGTTCGCAGAAAGTGATGACGCGGCTGTTCCTGTTCTGGATCGGCTGGGAAGTGTTGATGATGGGGGTCGGCAAGTTCGAATCCGCCTCTCGCTGGACCAGCCACCTGTTCATCTGGTATTCTTTCTTCCTGATCAGTGCATGGGTGATGACGAAACCCGGCAATCCGCAGCGGCTGGTGAAGCTGATTCTGGTGGCTGCCGCTATCACGTCGGCGGTGGTGATTCCGGAATACCGGATTTCCAAGCCGATCTGGGCCGACCATATCCCGTCGTTCCTGTCGATCGATCCGACGATCTTGGACAGCTTGCAGTTCGGGAATGTGCGGTTGGGTGAATATCGTTCGCGTTCGATCTTCACCAACTCGCTGCTGTATGCCGAATATCTGGGCATGCTGCTGCCGTTCACCCTGCTGGCGATTTCCTGGTCGAAGAGCGCCTGGCGGACGGTAGCGGCCATCCTGCTGCTGGCCCTGATGATCACGGCAGGTGTGCTGACACAGGCGCGCAGCGCGATGGTGGCCCTGTTCGCGACCATCCCTGCCTTTGCCGGGCTGTGGATCTGGCGGCGCTACCGCACCACCAAGGGAGATCGCGACCTGATTGCCCCGGCGATGCTGTCGATGTTTCCGGCTGCTGCGCTGACGCTGGCCGTCGCGGTGCTTACGCTGCCGCGTATCCGTGTCATGGTGCTGGGTGGCGGCGCCCACCAGGCGAGCGACAATGCCCGCGAAGCGCAGTGGGCGATGGCGACACCGAAAGTCATCCGCAATCCGGTCGGCCATGGCATGGGTTCGATCGATCAGGTGGTGCCCTACACTAATCTTGCCGGCAAATTCACCATCGACAGCTACCCCATCAACCTGCTGGTCGAGTTCGGGGTGCCGGGGTTCCTGCTGTTCGTCGGCTTTTTCGTGACTGCGATGGTGACGGGCGTCCGTGTCTATCTGAACGCCGAAAGCCGCGATGAAATGGTGGCCGGGGCAGCAGCCGTCGGCATCATGTCGCTTCTGCTGACGCGGCTGATCCTCAGCACCGAAGGCGGGCAGGGGCTGGGGTTCGGCTATGCGGGCCTGATCATCGGGCTTTGGTATCTGCAACGAAAGCGTCTGGCTGCGGCGAACCCTGTTGCGGCCGCGCAACCGCTTCGCCCGGCGCCGGCGCTGGTGCCTGCATGGCTGCGCAACGTCTGAGCCGGATGCCACGCCTGCACAGAACTGCGCACTGATGGCGGAAAACTGGCAACCCGCACCGGCGGACTGGGCGCGTCGGCTCGACCGCCACGGCGACCGCATCGCGCTGGTGTTCGATACCGGCGAGGAAATCTCCTATCGCGCGCTGCTGGCGCGCGCCGATCAGTGGGCTGAGGCGCTGGGTGTGGAACGCCGGCTGGTGGTGCTCTGCGTCCGCAATGATCTCGACTCGATCCTGGCCTATCTGGGCACATTGCGCGCCGGGCATCCGGTGCTGCTGCTGG
>NZ_DBNHFX010000237.1:0-3425 GCF_057137845.1 Sandaracinobacteroides sp.
GCCTCGGCCTTGCGGCTGATGCTCTGCAGCACCGACAGGTCGGGGCCTGAAACGAACCACTGGATCGGCGCATCGATCGGCACACCGTTCTTGTATGGCTCGAGTGTGATCCGGGCCTCGGGGTATGTGGCAAAGCGCGCCCGCAGCCGCTCGTAGAGGGCAGGCGTCGCCTTCTGGTCCCAGCCATCCAGGGTGGCCGCAACCACGCCATAGTTCGACTGCTGCGCCGTTTCGCGGACATTATAGAAAAGCTGCGGATTGCCACGGCCGACGTTCGCCATGCGGTCGATGATCGCGCCCTCTTTCGCCAGTTCCGCCTCGACGAACCGCACCGCACGGTCGGTCGCCGACAGGTCCGCGCCCTTCGAAGCCTCTACCTCGACCTGAAAGTAGGGCGCGTCGGCGGGCGGAAACAGGCTGGTGCCCAGCACCGGCACCAGCCCAAGCGCTGCGACGCACATCGCCATCGCCCCCCAGAACGCCCGCATCGGATGCTCCAGCGCGCGGTGCAGCACCGGGGCATAGCTGCGGTGGATTCCGTTCTGCAGGAGCTGCAGAAAACGGTTGCCCTCGGGCTTCTCGTCTCGCGGGAGGATGCGCGACGCTAGAAACGGAATTACGGTCATCGACACCAGGAACGAGGCCATCACCGTCGCGATGACGGCGATCGGCAGTCCGCGCGTGAACTTGCCGGCCCCTTCGGGAAGCGCCGTCAGCGGCAGGAACGCCAGCACCAGAACCGAAGTGCAGCCCAGCACCGCAACCGCGATCTGCTGCGTGCCGGCAAGCGCCGCCGCCGTGCGCCGATAGCCCTGCCGCAGATGCCTCGAAATATTCTCGACGACGACGATCGAATCATCGACCAATATCCCAAGCGACAGGATGAACCCGGAAATGACCAGTTGGTTCAGCGAAAAGCCGGTCCACCACATCACCATCACGCCGATCGCCAGACTTAGCGGCACCGACACCATCACAACGGCCGACGCGCGCGGGCCAAGCGGCAGCAGCGTCACCAGCACCAGCGCCAGAGCCAGTCCGAAATCCCGCGCCAGAAGGGCAAGCTTGCGCTGCACATCGTCGGACTGGCCGAATGCCAGTTGCAGTTTCATGTCGGGCGGCAGCGTTCCGGCATAGCTGTCGGCCGCCGCCATCAGCCGGTTCTGCACCTCGACCACATTCACCCCGTCCTTCTGGGTTGCGGTGATCCAGATGGCGCGCTTGCCGTTCAGCCGGGTGATGTGCGCGCGTTCGGCGGTATCCCACTGCACTGCCGCCACATCACCGACATGGATCACCCGCTCGCCGTCGGCCCGCAGCGGCAGGTCGCGCACTTCGCCCAGCGTTCGGAACGCGCCGCCTGCCCGCAGGTTGTAGCGCTGCTCTCCGGAACGCAGCGGGCCGGATGGAAGGTCGCTGCCGTTGGCGCGCAGAACATCGGCAAGCTGCGCCAGCGGGATGCCCAGTTCCGCCAACCGGCCAAGATCGGCCGACACGCGGATTTCCGGCCTCGGCACACCCCAGACGGTGGCGTTACGCACGCCTGGCTGCCGCTGGAAAAGCTCGCGCAGGTCCTTGCCGATCTTTTCCATTCGTCGCCACGACGCCGTATCCGACACCAGCGCATATTGCACGACGGTCGTGTCCGATGTGCGGAACCGCCGATACTCCAGCCGCTGAAGCCCGGCGGGCAGCGTGCCGCGCATCGCATTCACTTCGCGCACGGCCTCGTCGTAGTTACGGTCGGGGTCGCTCTCCCAGGTGAATTCCGCAACCACCACGCCCTGCCCGTCGCTTGCGGTCGAGCTAAGCTCGGTGATGTTGTCAAGGCCGGCGAGCGCTTCCTCGATCGGCTTGGTCACGGTCTGCTCGACATCGGCCGGATCGGCGCCGGGCAGGATCGCGATGATCTGCACGAACGGCGCAACGAACTGCGGATCGACCGAACGGGGAATGCTGAAAAAGGCCTGCACGCCCAGCGCCGCGACCAGCGCGAACACCAGCAGCGTTGCCTGCCAGCGGTGGACGGCAAAGGCGATCAGCGCATGCATCGTCGGCGTCAGCCCGCCTTTGCCACGACGGGGCGAACCTTCTGCCCTTCGACCAGCCGATCGACGCCCGATCCGACGATACGGTCACCGGCCTGCAAGCCCGACAGGATCTCGACGCCGTCCCCCGCCACCGCGCCCAGTTTCACCATACGCGCGGCAACACTGTTGGACGCCGGCCGATAGAGCCACACGAACCCCTCGTCGGCGCGGGCAAAGAACAGCGCCGACGCCGGGATCCGCATCCGGCCGTTGCCGGGATCCTGCAAGCCGACTTCGGCAATCAGCCCCGAACGCAGCGCCGCATCCGCCGGCAGCGCAAACTCGACGCGGAAGGTGCCGGTTCCGGGGTCCGCACGGCCCGCCACCTCGATCACGCGCGCGCTGAGGTCGGGTGCAACATTGTCGGGAAAATGCACACGCGCAACCGAGCCAGGCTTCAGTTGTGCCGCAGCGGCTGCCGCCATCGGCACCCGCAGAACGAAGCCACTGGAATATTCGCCCAGCACCAGAATCGGTGTGCCAGTCGCCACCATCTGCCCCGGTTCGGCCAACCGCGCCAGAATCACGCCGGAAGCAGGCGCGACGATCCGGGAAAAGCGCTGGCGAAAGCGCGCCGCGCTCAGCTCCGAACTGGCCGCCTGCGCTGCCGCTGCCGCATTTTCCACCCGCGCCTTCGAAACCCAGCCGTCCGCCAGCAGCTTTTCCTGCCGGCGCAGTTCCGCATTCGCCTGCCCGGCCCGCGCCGCAGCCGCAGCAGACGCCGCGTTGACGGTCGTCTGATCGAGAACGGCAAGGGGTTGCCCGGCGCCGACATGGTCTCCGGGCCTGACCGAAACCGTCTGCACGCGGCCGTCGGCCAGAAACGCCAACGGGGTTTCCTGCCGCAAGCGCACGGTGCCGGTTGCGCGGACGACACCCGCTTCCAGCCCGTCGCCGACCCGATGCAGAGAAACCGCAACCGGATTGGCGGCGGGTTTCGAAGGTTCCCCGGCCGAACAGGCAGCCAGCAGCAGCGTGGCAGCCAGCAGTACCGGAACTGCAAACAGTGCCGGGGCCGCCGGCAGCGGCGCGCACGGGCCGCCCCTCGTCCTCCTGCCTTCCGCTGAATTCAAAGACATCCGCTCGGCCGCCGTTCAATTTGGGTGCGACTCAGTTCCTAGCGATTTTGCCACGCCTGTGCGAGCGAAACTTGGATGCCCGGTGCACCATTCCGAAATCCGCAATGATCATAGGTTTATTCCTACGAGATTGCGGAATTCTTGCATTCCATGCCTACTCCTCTATCGTCAACGCCATCAGGCGGAGGTTCAGGGAAATGCACCCATGTTCCAGGCGTATGCAGCCGGCATCGACCAGCTCGGAATCGGCCAGAAA
>NZ_DBNHFX010000238.1:0-17310 GCF_057137845.1 Sandaracinobacteroides sp.
AGCGAATGTATTACCGATAACCGCAGCCGGCCATGATCCGCCCGGCGGAGGTTCTTGGCCGCCTCGAACAGCGTCGCCACGCGGTTCTGCACGGCTGCTGCTTCCTGGAACAGGCGATGCGCTTCGGTGGTTGCAACCAGCCTGCCCTTCACCACACCGAACAGCGGCAGTCCAAGCTGCGATTCGGCGTGGCGCAGCACCTTGCTGACAGACGGCTGCGACACACCCAGCAGGCGCGCGGCCCCGCTCAGGGAACCGGTCTGATAGACGGCGTGAAACACCTCGATGTGGCGAAGGGTGAGCACCGCATGCGTCTGTCGAAAAAAAGCCGCCGCCGCAACCCCGCCTTCAGTTTGCTGCGGGGCACGTCCAGAGGGCGCTGTCGGGCGGAGCAATCCCGCCGTCATCGGCAAAACCAAGGCCGCCCGGACGGTCGTTCGTCAGCCACCACGGCCCATCGAGGTCGGCGTAGTCGGATATGGCGGCAACCCGCAGTGCAGGCGCCATCGCCAGCGACGTGCCGATCATGCACCCCACCATCACCCCCATGCCTGCGTCGCGCGCGGCGCGATACAGCGCCCACGCTTCCGTCAGGCCGCCGGTCTTGTCGAGCTTGATGTTGACGAACCCATAGAGCGACGACAGCCGCGCAACATCAGCCGACAGGTGGCAGGATTCATCGGCACACAGCGGCACGCGCGACGAAAAACCGAGAAGTGCATCATCCGCGCCCGCCGGCAGCGGCTGCTCGACAAGCTTCACATCGCATTCCCTGAGGACATCCTGCATCGCGCCAAGCAGTTCGAGGGACCAGCTTTCGTTGGCGTCGACGATCAGTGTTGCGGCAGGGGCCGCCCGCCGCACCGCGCGCAGACGCGCCGCCGGATCTTCGGCGGCAAGCTTCACCTTCAGCAGTCGCGCCTGCGCAACGGCGGCGGCCGCAAGCCCCATCGCTTCGGGTGTGTCTATCGAAATCGTCCGCGCGCTGACCACGCCCACCGGGCCGGGGCTTGCGGCACCCGTCAGCCGGCCTTCCAGATCCCAGAACGCGCAGTCGATCGCATTGCGTGCGGCACCCGCCGGAAGCAGCCGTTGCAACTGGAACCTGTCGGCCCCTGCCAGCAGTTCCGCACGAACGCTTTCCAGTTGCGCCAGCACGCTTTCCGGGGATTCTCCGTACCGTGGTGTCGGCGTTCCTTCGCCGCGCCCGATGCAGCCGCCGCCTTCCAGTTCGACGACGACGACATCGACCGCCGTGCGGACGCCGCGCGCAATACGAAACGGCGCGCGCAGGCTGTGGTTTTCTAGGCGGAAACGATAGTCTCGAAGCATTGAAGCAGCCTGTCTGCGATACGGTCGGTGCCCATGGTGACGGGGTCCTGGCAGGGCAGCCCCAGCCGGTCCTCGACATCGCGGCAATAGGCCCGCGCCGCTGCCGGCTCAAGCCGCGAGGTATTCACCGCAACCCCTACCGCCTGCACATGGGGGCTGGTCAGCCGCGCCGCCTCCATGTTGCGTTCGAGACACAGGCCGAGATCGGGGACCGGATAGTCGGCGGTATGGCGGATGATCTCGCGCCCGGCCTCGTGGCAAAGAACCAGCGCATCGGCCTGCGCCCCATGCAAAAGCCCCAGCGACACCCCGGCGAACGACGGGTGGAACAGCGAACCCTGTCCTTCGATCAGATCCCAGCCATCATCGGTGCGCGCGGGCGTCAGCCACTCGACGGCGCCCGAAAGAAAATCCGACACCACGGCGTCGATCGGCACGCCCGAACCGGCGATCATGATCCCGGTCTGCCCGGTTGCGCGGAAGTCCGCCGCAATGCCGCGCCCGCGCAGTTCACGCTCCAGCGCCAGCGTCGTGTACATCTTGCCGACGGCGCAATCCGTGCCCACCGCAAGCAGACGACGGCCCGCACGGCGGCGGCCGGTGCCTACCGGCAGCGGCGGCGGCACACGCACGTCGATCAGCTCGACACCGGCCGTCTCCGCCGCCTGCGCGACTTCAGCCGTCGACGAAAGCCGCGCATGCAGGCCCGACGCCACGTTCATACCGGCGCGGATCGCTGCCAGCACGAAGGCAACCGTTGCGGCGTCCATGGTGCCACCGGCGTTGGCAAAGCCCAGCACCGCAGTCCGGGCGCCGGCTTCGACCGCCTCGGCGATGGTCATGCGCGGCAGGCCTACGGTCTGGGTGCAGCCCGGCTCGGCCGCTTCGCCGACGGCAGCGCCCGGACGCCAGACGGCGATGCCCCGCGCTGTCTTCACCGACAGCGGGTCGGTCGCGTTGCCCAGATACAGAAGATATGGTCCGGTGATCATCGGCCCCTCGTGCAATTGCCTTGAACAGGGTCAAAGCTTTGCCGGAAGCCGCTGACACGCCAACGCCAAAGCGTAGCGGCACCTATAACCGGAAGATATGCCTTGCAGGCTGGCCGCGCGGCACGACGGCGCCGCGCGGCGGATATTCTGCCCGATCAGCGCTTGGCGCGGATCGTCTGGCCGTCGGCGCCCTTCAGCGTCAGCACGCCACCATCGACGGAATATCCGTTCACGGTGCCAAGCAGGCGCAGATAGGCGTCTTCCTGCTTCATAAGCGGCTCGGGGCAGGCCATCATGGTCGAGGCCATCTGGCTCATCTCCAGCTTCAGGCCGTCAGCGGCGATCTTGTAGCCGCCCATGAAGCGGTTGCAGCTTCCTGCACCGAAAACGCGGCTTTCCTCGAAGTTGATGCTGGGCTTGGAATCGGCAACGATCGGCTGACCGCCGATTTCGAACACCATCCACTCTCCGCCCGCCAGTGCGGCGCCACCCGTTGGCGTTGCCGGGCGCGGTTCGGCTTTTGGCGTCGGGGCGCAGGCCGCGACACCGGCCAGGGCTGCAAATGCGATGCCGACGAGAATGCGCTTCATGGTTGTTCCTTCCAGTCCGTTGCTCGTGCTTCCTGTGCCTTCCGTGCGGCGCCCAGTTGCGCCTGCGCTTCCAGCAATGGGGTCAGTGGCGTTTCGATGCTGCCGCTGCGCGGACGATTCAAGTCGGCGATCAGCAGCAACACCAGCGTCAATAGCAGGATAAGTTCGGTCGACGCCATGAAATGCACGCCGACCATCCGGCCCCCACCATAGCCGATCAGAAGCATGCTGACGATCGGGAAGAACACCAGCAGCAATACCAGCGTCGGCGGCAGCCGGTTTGCCAGCGCCGTGTCGCGGACCGTCGCCGCGCTGAACATCTGATCGATGCCTTCGAACAACAGGATCCGGGTGGCGCCGTCCGGCACCTGCTGCCCGACCTCGACCATGCGACGCCACAGGATTTCCGCCTGCGCAGCGGATTCCTTGTGTGCCCTTGCGACGCTGGCGACATCTTCGCCCATCCGGCCGACCGTGATGCGCGCATCCAGATAGCGGCCCAGCGTATCGAGCGCACGAAGGCGAAGTTCGGGCGGCAACAGGTCCACGCGGTAGATCGCTGTCTGGATCGCATTGCCCTCGTCCAGTGTGGCCGCGCGGCGCGCATCATAGCGACCGACCGCCATCGCCACGGTGAAGCCAAGCAACAGCGCCAGCATCCCAAGCGACGCCGAGACGATCACTGCCGGATCGCTGCCATCGTCGGCCAAGCGAAGCCGCACACGCAACGCCCGCCCCGCCAGTGCCGCCAGCCACAGCAGGCAAACGATCACCAGCGCCAGCATCCACAGCGGCAGCGCCTCGAAAATGCCCGCCAATCCGGCCATCAGGGCTTCTTCAGGCTGTCACGAATTTCGCGCAGCAGCAGCACGTCCTCGGGGGTTTCTGCGGGCGGCGCGTCGGCTTCCAGCGCCTTGAACATGCGCGTTGCATAGCGAACGATCAGGAACACCACGAACGCCAGGATCAGAAAGTTCAGAAACGCGGTCAGGAACGCGCCATAGCCAAGCGTCGCGACGCCGGCTTCCTTCAGGGCGGCATAGCTGGTCGGGTCGCCCTTGAAGTCGGCGGGGATGCTGCCCAGCCGGATGAAGTTCGCCGTGAAATCCGGCGTGCCCGTGATCGCCGACACGACGGGCATGATCACATCGTCGGTCAGCGACTTGACGATGGTTCCGAAAGCGCCGCCGATGATCACGCCAACCGCCAGATCCAGCATGTTGCCGCGTGCGATGAATGCCTTGAACTCGTTCAGCATATATCCCCCAGCCATTACCGTTCGCACCACTTGTCGAGCCTGTTCACCCGCATTGCAAGCGCCAACTGGCGGCGTTCCCACTTGACGCGGGCAGCGCATATGCTTTCAGTTCGCCCGCACATTTTCGGCAACACAGGGGAAACAGGCCCATGCGTGCACTCAGAATCGCCCTTCCGCTGGCCATCGCGCTGTCGCTTTCGGCATGCGGGTTCAACACCATCCCGACCAAGGAGGAACAGGTGAACGCCTCGTGGGGAGAGGTGGAGAACCAGTATCAGCGCCGTGCCGATCTGATCCCGAATCTGGTGGCGACGGTCCAAGGCTATGCCAAACAGGAACAGGATGTGCTTGTCGGCGTGACCGAGGCGCGGGCCAAGGCGACCCAGACCACGCTCACCGCCGGGGATCTTTCGGATCCGGCCAGGATGGCCGCCTTCCAGCAGGCGCAGGAAGGGCTGTCGTCGGCGCTGTCGCGGCTGATGGTGGTGGTGGAAAAATACCCGGACCTGAAGTCGAACCAGAATTTCCTGACGCTGCAATCCCAGCTTGAAGGAACGGAAAACCGGATCTCGATTGCCCGGCGCGACTATAACGAAGCCGTGCGCGCCTATAACACCGAGATCCGCACCTTCCCGTCGATCATCGCCGCCAAGACGGTCTATGGCGCGACGCCCAAGGAACCGTTCAAGGCAACCGCCGCCAACGCGGAATCGGCGCCGCAAGTGAAGTTCTGACGATGAAGCGCCTGCTGGCGCTGCTGATCCTGCTTCTGGCAGCGCCGCTCTGGGCGCAGGATTTTCCTGCGCTCAGTGGCCGGGTGGTCGATGCAGCCAACATTCTGCCGCCGGATGCGGTGGCGGCGATCACCGCCCGTTCCGAGGCGATCGAAAAACAATCGGGGGCGCAACTCGTCGTCGCGACGGTCCCCAGCCTTCAGGGCTATGAGATCGAGGAATATGGCTACCGCCTTGGCCGCCACTGGGGGATCGGCCAGAAACGCGAAGCCGGCGGCAAAGGCGACAATGGCGTCATACTGCTGGTGGCCCCGAATGAACGCCGGGTCAGGATCGAAGTCGGCTACGGCCTCGAACCTGTGCTGACGGACGCGCTGTCCAGCCTGATCATCCAGAACGACATCCTGCCGCGCTTCCGCGCCGGAGACATGGCGGGCGGCGTGAGCGCAGGATTCCAGGCAATCGCCAGACAGGTGGAACTCCCCCCCGACCAGGCCGCGCAGAATGTGAAGGCTGCCGAACAACAGGCCGCCGCCGGCAGTGACGACGGCATACCGGTTCAGGTGGTGATCGTATTCATTGCGCTGGCGATCTGGTTCTGGATCGCCTTCCGCCGCGCGCGCCGGGGCATGAAACGCGGCAGTTCCGGGCCGGTGATCCTGTGGGGTCCGGGCTGGGGCGGCAGCGGCCGCGACGACGACGACCACTGGGGCGGGTTCGGCGGTGGCGGATTTGGCGGCGGCGGTGGAGGCTTCGGCGGTGGCGGCGGCAGTTTCGGCGGCGGGGGGGCAAGCGGCGGATGGTGAACTGGTTTACACCGGACGCGCAGGCGCGCATCGCCGACGCGATCGCCACTGCCGAGGCCACAACGAGCGGTGAAATCGTCTGCACCTGTTCGGCTGCGCGGCACCGCTATACCGAGTGGATTCTGGCCGTCGCCGCCGCGATTGCCTTTCTGCTGCCGTTCATCGCCGCAGTTGCGGGCTTCGGGCCGGCGCGATGGATTGCCGCCATCGGCATCTGGCATCCCGGCCCGCTGGACGACCGCCAGACCGTGATCATCTATGGTATCGCGCAGGCGGTTCTGCTGCTGGCGGCCACGCTGGCGCTGTGGTGGTCGCCGTTTGCGCAGCGGTTCGCACCGCTGCAACTGCGCCGGGACCGGGTGCACGAAATTGCGCTGACGCAGTTTCTGGCCAAGGGCATCCACCTGACCAGGGGACGAACGGGCGTGCTGATCCACCTGTCGATCGAAGATCATATCGTCGAGGTGATCGCCGACGCGGCGATCTACGCGCGCGTCCCGCCCGAGCACTGGCAGCAAACCGCGCAGGCATTGCTGGCCGGGATCGCCCGCAACGAGCCGACACAGGGCTTCGTCGATGCGATCGGGCTTGCCGCGCGCGTGCTGGCCGAGCATTTCCCGCAAGTCGACGACAACCCGGACGAACTGCCGAACCGCCTGCTGTTCGTGTGAAAGCAAGGGGAAGCCCCCCGCTGCCCCGAGATCAGGCGGCGAGCGCCTCTGCAAGGCTGCGCCGCAGTTTGACCAGCTCGTCGAGCAGGGCTGAATCGGCGCGTACCTGCGGCGCCGCCGCTGGCGAGGCCGGATGCAGGGTGGCGACGACCGGCGCAGTTGCGGGCGATGCTTCCGTTTCTGTGGTGATCGGCGCTTCGGCACGGGCGCCGCGCGTGGCAGGCGCTTCGCCACCGGCAATCGAAACCAGATTCCCGGCGCCGTGGTCGGTGATCAGCTTGCGCACACCCTTCACGGTGTAGCCATCCTGGTGCAGAAGCTTGTGCAGCGCCGCCGCGAATGCAACATCCGCCGGGCGGTAATAGCGCCGGTTTCCGCCCCGCTGGAGCGGCTTCAGCTCAGGAAACCGCGTTTCCCAGAATCGGAGGACGTGCTGCGGAACGTTCAATTGTTCCGAGACTTCGCGAATCGTGCGGAATGCCCCCGGATCCTTGTCCGGGAGGCCCGCTCGCTGGGCGGGGGGCATCAGTCGTTGATCTTTTGTCGGAGCAGCTGGCTTGGCCTGAAGGTGAGAACGGTGCGCGGTTCAATCGGCACCTCCACCCCGGTCTTGGGATTGCGTCCGACTCGCAAGCCCTTCCTGCGAAGCATGAAGCTTCCGAATGACGACAACTTGACGTTGCTGCCAGCGATGAGCGCGTCCGAAATGGTTCCGAGGACCTGCTCCACCAGATCCGCCGATTCTGCGCGCGAAAGGCCGATCGCACGATGCAACTCGTCGGCCAGATCCGCCCTTGTCAGGGTCGGCACCATCTTCCCGGCTGTGACTTGCGAATCGACCATGCCCCATCCTTCCATGGGAACTGTAAGCAAAACCGGGGCTTGGCGGAAGCCCCCAATGTTCAACAAATGGTTAATCTACAAGGATTAAGCAGATTCTGCCAGCCCCGGCCGTGCAAATACTAATAGCGAAGCAGCACCGCGCCCCACGTGAATCCGCCGCCCATCGCCTCGAGGAGGCAGAGTTGGCCGGGCCTGATTCGCCCATCGCGCACCGCCGCATCGAGCGCCAGCGGCACCGAGGCCGCCGACGTATTCGCATGATGGCTGACCGTCATCACCACCCGTTCGGCCGGCACGCCAAGCTTTCTGGCCGTCGCCTCCAGAATGCGGGCGTTCGCCTGATGCGGCACGATCCAGTCGATGTCGGCCGGGGTCAGCCCGGCGTCGGCCAGCACCTCGAAGGTGACGCCGGCAAGGTTGGTGACGGCGTGGCGGAACACCTCGCGCCCCTTCATCCGCAGCTTGCCGACTGTGCCGGTCGACCCCGGCCCGCCGTCGACAAAAAGCAGGCTGCCCTGCCGCCCGTCGGCGTGGAGACGCGAGGCCAGGATGCCGCGCCCGGCGTCGTCCTCCTGTGCTTCCAGCACCACTGCCCCCGCACCGTCGCCGAACAGCACGGCAGTCGTGCGATCCTCCCAGTCGAGGATGCGGCTGAACAGTTCCGCGCCGATCACCAGCGCCCGGCGATGCGCGCCCGTGCGCAGCATCGCGTCGGCAACCGTCAGCGCATATACGAAGCCGGTGCAGACGGCCGCTACATCGAACGCCGCCCCGCGCGTGATCCCAAGCCCGGCCTGCACGATGGTTGCGGTGGCGGGAAATGTCTGGTCCGGGGTGGCGGTTGCCACCACCACCAGGTCGATGTCGTCAGCCGTGACGGCAGCCGCCGCCATCGCGGCCTGCGCCGCCTGAATGGCCAGGTCCGACGTCCGAACCTCGGGCGCTGCGATCCGGCGCTCGCGGATGCCGGTGCGCTCGATGATCCAGGCGTCCGACGTGTCGAGCTTCTGCTCGAGGTCGGCGTTGCTGACGACTGCGGGTGGCAATGCACTGCCCGTGCCCGTGATGACCGATCGAATCGCCACGGCTCAGGCGGCGTC
This sequence comes from Sandaracinobacteroides sp., assembly GCF_057137845.1. Classification (NCBI taxonomy): domain Bacteria; kingdom Pseudomonadati; phylum Pseudomonadota; class Alphaproteobacteria; order Sphingomonadales; family Sphingosinicellaceae; genus Sandaracinobacteroides; species Sandaracinobacteroides sp. Next base: position 8,327 of record NZ_DBNHFX010000238.1, read on the forward strand.
CATGTTCGGGTCTGGCTTCGGTGGCGTAGCGCTCTTTTTCCGATGGGCGGAAAAATTCTCCATGTCGGCCACGATCCGTTGCTGGATATTCTGCGTCACCAGTTCATGGGCAACGCCGATCGCGTTGGCGAACCCGCGAACGTCGGCCCCGCCGTGGCTTTTCACCACTACGCCGTTCAGGCCCAGAAACACTGCGCCGTTGTGATTGTTCGGATCCAGTTGATCGCGCAAGGCCCGCAGCGCCGGACGCGAGAACAGATAACCGATCTTTGCCAGTAGCGACGCACGATAGGCGTTCGCCAGCAAACCGGTCACCAGCCGCGCCGTGCCCTCGGCCGTTTTCAGGGCGACATTGCCGGAAAAACCATCGGTCACGATGACGTCGGTGTTGCCCTGCGCGATGCCGTTTCCTTCGACGTTGCCCAGAAATTCCAGCGGCAGGTCCACAGCGGCAGTGCGCAGCAGTTGCGCGGCCTCGCGGATTTCCTCGGTGCCCTTCAGGTCTTCCTCGCCGATGTTCAGGAAGGCGACCTTGGGCCGGTCCAGCCCCAGAACAGTGCGGGCAAAGGCTGCGCCCATCACCGCGAACTGCACCAGATTCTCGGCGTCGCAGTCGGTGTTGGCACCCAGATCCAGCACCACCGAATCGCGCTTCATGGTGGGCATCAGCGCCACCAGCGCCGGCCGTTCGATGCCTTCCATGGTGCGCAGTGCCAGTTTGGCCATCGCCATCAGCGCGCCGGTATTTCCAGCCGACACGGCAGCCGACGCCTCGCCGGTCTTTACCGCCTCGATCGCCATACCCATCGAAGTCGTGCGGGCGCGGCGGATCGCCTGCGCCGGCTTGTCGGTGCCAAGCACCACGCCATCCACATGGATCAGTTCGGCACAGTCGGCGATTCGCGGTGCGCGCGCCAGCCACGGTCGGATGGAATCCTCGCGGCCGTAGATGCGGAAACGCAGATCCGGGTGGCGGCTGTGGGCCAGCTCTGCGCCGGCAACCACCACTTCCGGCCCCACGTCTCCACCCATCGCATCGAGCGCGATGGTCGGGCGGGCTGAATCGATGCTTGCGGTCACGCCCTACGCCTAATCTGCGACAAGCGCCCCCACAAGTGCAGGATCAGTCGGCGTTCGCAATTACTTCGCGGCCGTCGTAAAAACCGCAGGCCGGGCAGATGTGGTGCGACAGCTTCAGTTCGCCGCAGTTCGAGCATTCCTGCGGATTCGCAGCCGTCAGCGCATGGTGGCTACGACGCATGTTGCGCCGGGACGGCGAGGTTTTGCGCTTGGGAACGGCCATGAGGCACCTTCTTCACTTGCAGGCGGTATCAGCGCAGGACGTCCCGCGCCAAAAGCCGCACGATAACGGGAATAGAGCGCGCGGTCATAGTGGAAACGCGCGAAAAGGCAACCCCCGCAGCCACCGATCGACATACCGACACCCTGCCCTCTTGCCTCGTGCCGCACCCGGCGGCAAGGATGCCGCATGATCCCCGCCTTCCTCGGATTTTCCGGCACCACGCTCTCGGCCGACGAACGCGCGCTGTTCGAGCGCTGCCAGCCGGCCGGCTATATCCTGTTCAAACGCAACATCGACGATCCGGCACAGGTCAGGGCGCTGACCGACACGCTACGGCAGATTTCAGGCGATCCGCGCGTTCCCATCCTGATCGATCAGGAAGGCGGCCGTGTCGCCCGCCTCAGGCCGCCGCACTGGCCCGAATATCCGCCCGCCGCCGTCTTCGGCGCCACATGGGACAAGGCACCCCTTACCGCGATGGCCGCAGCACGGGCCAATGCACAGTCGCTGGCGCTGATGCTGTCGGGGCTTGGAATCAGCGTCGATTGCCTGCCCCTCCTCGACGTCAAGGCCGAAGGGATGCACGAAGTGATCGGCGATCGCGCCTATGGCGCCGATCCGGCGATGGTCGCCTCGCTTGGGCGCGCCACCCTCGACGGACTGAAGGCGGGCGGCGTCGTCGGCGTGGTGAAACATATCCCCGGCCACGGCCGCGCCACGCTGGATTCCCATCTCGCGCTGCCGACCGTTCATGCCTCTGCCGCTGAACTCGAAGCCGACCTGCTGCCGTTCCGCCGCCTTTCCGACGCACCGATGGCGATGACGGCGCACATTCTCTATCCCGCATGGGACGCCGATCTTTGCGCGTCGCTGTCGCCAACCATCATCGAGGGCGTCATCCGGGGCGCGATCGGCTTCGACAATCTCCTGATGTCCGACGACCTCTGCATGCAGGCGCTGGGCACACAGCCGAACGGCGGCACCATGGCAGGCCGTGGCATCGGCGTGCTGGAAGCCGGGTGCGATATCGCGCTGCATTGTTCGGGCGACATGCAGGAAATGCTGGAACTTGCCGAAGCTCTGCCGGAAATCGGCGCCCGCGCGCTGGCAAGGCTCGGGCGGGCGATGGCATGGGCCGCCGCCGCGCCCGAGGGCGAGACCACGGCGCTTGCCGCCCGGCGCGATGCGCTGATCTCGGCTGCATGACCGACGCCTTCGCCGAAGACCCGCCACGCGCGGCCCCGGCGAAAGCAGATGCGCTGATCGTTTCCCTTGCCAGCTTCGAGGGGCCGCTGGATTTGCTCCTCGGCCTTGCGCGGGCGCAAAAGATCGATCTTGCGAAGATCCCGATCCTGCCGCTCGTCGAGCAGTATCTGGCCTATATCGGCCGGGCGCGGGCGCTAAGGCTGGAAGTTGCCGCCGACTATCTGGTGATGGCCGCCTGGCTTGCCTATCTGAAGTCGGCCCTGCTGCTGCCGCGCGAAGAAATCCCCGACCCCGACCCACTGGAGCTTGCCGAGCGGCTTCGCTGGCGCTTGCAGCGCCTCGAGGCCATGCGCACCGCCGGAGAGCAACTGCTGCATCGCGACCTGCTGGGCCGCGACGTGTTCATGCGCGGCGCGCCGGAAGGCCTGCGCACGATCCAGCACGCCACGATCGACGCATCTCTCTATGATCTGCTGTCGGCCTATGGCGCACTCAGCAGCCGCAGCCGCGCCAGCCCATGGACGCCGCACGACCGGGGTATGCTGATGACGCTCGATGAGGCGTTGCAGAGGCTGTCCGGCCTTATCGGCACCGCCCTCGACTGGACGGATCTGCAACGCTTCCTGCCCGAAACGCCGGATCAGGCGCTGGCGCGATCGGCGCTGGCCTCGTCTTTCGTGGCGGCGCTGGAACTCGTCCGCACGGGGCAGGCGGAATTATCGCAGGCAACTGCATTCGGCCCGCTGATGCTGCGCAACCGGGCGGGCGCCGCCGCCTGACCGCCCCCCACTATTGCGGGATGCTGCCGTTCAGCTGCAATGCCTCGCCCGCCAGATGCAGCGAACCGCATACCAGCACCCGCGACGCCCCCTGCACACGGGCCAGCGCCTCGGTCAGGCCGGTGGCGGTATCGGCCTTCATCCCGGCTGCGTGCGCGATTGCGGCAAGGTTCGCCGGGTCTTCGCAGCTATGGCCTTCGATCGGCACCATCGTCATGCTGGTGCCGCGCGCAAAGCTGCGGATGAAGCCGGAATGGTCCTTGGTGGCCAGCATGCCGACGATCAGGTGCGGCGGCGGCGCGGGATGCTGCGCCAGATAGGCAGCAACCGCCTTCCCCGCCGACGGGTTATGCCCGCCATCAACGATGAGTTCCGAGCCTTCGGCAAGCACGGCCGGCAACGGGCCTGCGGGCAGACGCTGCAACCGCGCCGGCCACTGCGCCCAGCCCATCGCCGAACGCAGCGCACTGTCGGGCACGGTCAGCGCAGTTTGCGCGCGCAGCATCGCAATCGCCAGCGCGGCATTGTCGGCCTGATGCGCGCCGGGCAACTTGGGGATGGGCAGGCGCAGCGATTCCTCGTCGGCTGCCATGCGAAACGCCAGTTGCCCTTCATAGGGGGCGGCATCCCAAGCTTCGCCGCGCGGCATCAGCTTCGCGCCACGCGGCACGGCCACTTCCGCCACCGCAGCAGCAATCGCCGCCGGGTATTTCTGCGTCACCAGCGGCACACCGGGCTTGGCGATCCCCGCCTTTTCCGCCGCGATGTGGCGCAGCGTCGGCCCAAGCAGCGCGACGTGATCCAGCGCCAGCGTGGCGATTCCCGTAACAGCGGGCACAGGCACCACGTTCGTCGAATCGAGGCGGCCGCCCAGCCCCACTTCAAGGATCGTCGCATCTGCCGGTGTGGCAGCGAACAGCAGCATGGCAGCGGCAGTCAGCGCCTCGAAAAAGGATAGCGGCTGCCCGGCGCTGAACCGCAGCACTTCGGCCAGCGCTTCGGAAAATTCCTCGTCGGTGACCAGCGTGCCGGCCAGCCGGATGCGTTCATTCACCCGCACCAGATGCGGCGACGTGAACACATGCACGCGATGGCCCGCTGCCTCGAGTGCAGCGCGCAGGAACGCAACCGTCGAGCCTTTGCCGTTGGTGCCCGCCACATGAAACACCGGCGGCAGCTTCAGGTGCGGGCTGGCCATGCGCTTCAACTGCCGCTCGATGCGGTCGAGCGACAGGTCGGTGCCGTGGATGCGCTGCGCCCCGGCGGCTTTCAGCAACCGGTCCAGAACGGGGTCGTCGGACCGGGCAAAATCAATCTGTTGTGCGCTCATGCGGGCTGTTTCAGGCGTTCATCAACTGGCCGATCAGGCGGCCGATGGTGCCTGGCAGATCATGGCGCTTCACCACCATGTCGACCATGCCATGCTCCAGCAGATACTCTGCGCGCTGGAACCCTTCGGGCAGTTTGGCGCGAATCGTCGATTCGATGACACGCGCGCCGGCAAAGGCAATCAACGCGCCCGGTTCAGCGATATGCACGTCGCCCAGCATGGCATAGCTTGCGGAAACGCCGCCGGTGGTAGGGTCGGTCAGCACGACAATATAGGGCAGCCGCGCTTCCTTCAGTTCGTCGATCGCAACCGTGGTTGCCGGCATCTGCATCAACGACAGGATGCCTTCCTGCATGCGGGCGCCACCTGCCGCCGTGAACACCACATACGGGCAGTTGCGTGCAATCGCGGCGCGCGCACCGGCAACGAACGCCGCGCCGACTGCGATCCCCATCGAACCGCCCATGAACGCGAAGTCCTGCACGCCGACGACCGCAGGCCTGCCGCCGATCGCGCCGCCGGCAAGCAACATCGCGTCTTTCTCGCCCGTCGATGCGCGGGCGGCCTTCAGTCGGTCGGGATAGCGTTTCTGATCGCGGAACTTCAGCGGGTCTTCGGGCGGTGTCGGCGCTTCGACGGGTTCATATTCGCCCTCGTCGAACAGCATCGCAAAGCGGGCGCTGGCGCGCACCCGTTCGTGGTGACCGCATTCCGGGCAAACCAGCAGGTTCGCCTCGAACTCTCTGGTATAGAGCATGGCGCCGCAGCCCCGGCACTTGGTCCAGAGGTTGTCCGGCGTCTCGCGACGGGCGATGAAATCAGTGAGCCGCTGCCTTGAACGCGTGATCCAGCTCATTGCGCGCCTTTCCGCTTTGCCGCGTGCACCGCATTGGCCAGCGCCGCAACAAGTGCCTCGACTTCGCCGGGTATATCGTTCGACTGGCGGGCATGCGCCGCGCCGATCAAGTCGACGATCGCCGAGCCGACGACCACAGCATCGGCATGTTCCGCGATCGCGGCCGCCTGTTCCGGAGTGCGCACCCCGAACCCGACGGCAACCGGTAGCGAAGTGCCCGCCTTCAGCCGCGAAACCGCCGCCGCCACGTCGGCGGTCGCGGCGCTGTTCGCGCCGGTGACGCCCGCCACCGCCACATAATAGAGAAAGCCCGATGCGCCATCCAGCACCGCCGGCATCCGCGCCGCATCGGTGGTTGGCGTTGCCAGACGAATGAGGTGCAGCCCGCCGAGATCCAGTTCGCCTGCTTCCTCGGGCGGCATATCCACCAGGATCACCCCGTCGAGGCCCGCCGCATGGGCGTCAGCTCCGAACGACTGCCCATAGGCCAGAACCGGGTTCAGATAGCCCATCATCACCAGCGGCGTTGCGTCGTCGATGCGGCGGAACGCTCGCACGATGTCCAGCAGTCTGGCAAGGCTCATCCCGGCGCCAAGCGCGCGGATGTTGCCGGACTGGATCGCCGGGCCGTCCGCCATCGGGTCGGTGAACGGCATGCCGATCTCGATGATGTCGGCCCCGCCTCTCACCAGCGCGTGCAGGATGTCGGCAGAAATGTCCGGCGTCGGGTCGCCGCCACAAACAAAGGTGACAAGCCCGACCCGCCCGACCAGCGACCCGAAGCGCCGTTCGATACGATCGCTCACAGCTTCACCCCCAGCGCGTCGGCCACGGTGAAAATGTCCTTGTCGCCCCGGCCCGAGAGGTTGACGAGAATGATCCGGTCGCCGTCCATCCGGGACGCAGCCTTTGCGACCCAGGCGACGGCGTGCGCCGATTCGAGCGCCGGGATGATTCCCTCGACGCGGGCGAGAAGCTGGAACGCCGCCAGCGCCTCGTCGTCGGTCACCGGCTCATAGCGCACGCGCCCGATCTCGTGCAGCCAGCTGTGTTCCGGGCCGATCCCCGGATAATCCAGCCCCGCCGAAATCGAATGCGCTTCGGTGATCTGGCCGTCGGCGTCCTGCAGCAAATAAGTCTTGTTGCCGTGCAGCACGCCGGGGCGGCCACCGGCAAGGCTTGCAGCATGTTCGCCGGTTTCCAGCCCGCGCCCCGCCGCCTCGATGCCGACCAGTTCCACCGGATCGTCGAGGAAGCTGTGGAACAGGCCGATCGCGTTCGAGCCGCCGCCGACCGCCGCCACCGCGACGTCGGGCAGCCGCCCTTCGGCTTCGTGCAACTGCGCCTTGGCTTCTTCGCCGATCACCGACTGAAAATCGCGCACCAGTTCCGGATAGGGATGCGGCCCGGCCGCCGTGCCGATGATGTAGAACGTATCTGCGACATTCGTCACCCAGTCGCGCAGCGCCTCGTTCATGGCGTCTTTCAGCGTCTGCGAACCAGATGTCACCGCGCGCACTTCGGCGCCCAGCAGTTTCATCCGGAACACGTTGGGCGCCTGTCGCTCGATGTCTCGTGCGCCCATGAAGATGGTGCATGGCAGCCCGAACCGTGCGGCAACGGTTGCCGTGGCGACGCCGTGCTGGCCTGCGCCGGTTTCAGCGATGATCCGGGTCTTGCCCATGCGCCGCGCCAGCAGGATCTGGCCGATGCAGTTGTTGATCTTGTGCGCGCCGGTGTGATTCAGTTCCTCGCGCTTCAGATAGATCTTCGCGCCGCCCAGATGGCGGGTCAGCGGCTCGGCAAAATACAGCGGGCTGGGCCGGCCGACATAGGTTTTCATCAGCACGTCGAGTTCGGCGCGAAATGCGGGGTCGGCTTGTGCCGCGCGATACTCGCGCTCGAGGTCGAGGATGAGCGGCATCAGCGTTTCGGCGACATAACGCCCGCCGAAGGCGCCGAAATGGCCCCTGCTGTCGGGGCCGTTGCGCAGCCCCTGCGGATGGTTCTTGGGTTCGATGTCAGACACGCCGCGCCGCTTCCACGAAAGCGCCGATCTTTGCAACATCCTTGATGCCCGGCGCACTTTCGACACCCGACGCGACATCGACGAGCGGCGCACCAGTGCGGGCGATCGCCTCGGCGACGGTCTGCGGCGTCAGCCCGCCCGCCAGGCCCCACGGCATCGAGGGCCGCGCGCCATCCAGAATCCGCCAGTCGAAGCGCAGGCCGTTGCCGCCCGGCAGCGCCGTGCCTTCGGGCGGCTTCGCATCGAGAAGCAGCAGGTCGGCACCGGCAAAGCGGCGCGAAGCCGCAGCCACGTCGGCAGCGGTACGGACGCCGACCGCCTTCCAGACCGGCAAGCCGAAACGCTGCCGAAGGGACGCGATGCGCTCGGGGCCTTCGTCTCCCTGTAGTTGTACCGCCCCCAGCGCGCCCGCCGCAATCGCCGCTTCCAGCAGGGCATCGTCGGCATCGACGAACAGGCCCACCTTCAAAAGGTGCGGGCCACGCGCAGCAAGCGCGCGCGCGACATCCAGGCCGATCGCGCGAGGGCTTGGCGGATAAAAGTTCAGCCCGCAGGCATCGGCACCGGCATGCAGCACTGCCTCCATCGCGGGAATGGCGGTGATACCGCAGATTTTGACACGCACACGCATGATGAAAGGCCCGTCAGAGCGTCGCCGCGATGGCGGCCGCAGCCGCAGCCGGGTCGGCGGCCGCCGTGATCGGCCGACCGATCACCAGCACGCCCGCGCCCGCGTCCAGCGCCTGACGCGGCGTCATCACCCGCTTCTGGTCGCCGACGTCTGCCCCGGCAGGGCGAATGCCGGGCACCACGAACAGCCCATCTGCCCACCGGGCCTTCAGAACAGCTACTTCGTGCGCGGAACAGACGACGCCATCCAGCCCGGCGCCCCGCACGAGACCAGCGAGCCGTGCAACCTGCGCCGCCGGATCGCCGGCAACACCCATGGCCGCAAGATCCGTCTGGTCGAGGCTGGTCAGCACCGTTACCGCAATGAGCTTCGCCCCCTTCGGCTTGGCCGCAGCCGCCGCCTCCATCATCGCCGCACCGCCGCCAGCGTGCACGTTCACGATCGCCAGATCGAGCGACGACAACGACTTCAGCGCACCGGCAACAGTGTTCGGAATGTCGTGCAGCTTCACATCGAGGAAGATCGGCAGCCCGATCTTTTCCATGCGGCGCACGCCTTCCGGGCCGTTCGCCATGAAGAATTCCAGCCCCAGCTTCAGCCCGCCAACATAGGGTTTCACAGCAAGCGCCAGCCGTTCGGCATGGCCGACGTCGGGCGTATCGAGGCCGACATAGACAGGATTGTCCGCCATCGTCAGGTGCCCGGCGGCGGCGCCGGATGCGAAACGGCGGTTGCAGGCGGACGAAGCAGCTCGACCTTGGCCTGCGCCAGTTCGCTTTCGGTTTTGCCAAGCGCCGATTCCAGCTTGGACAGCCGGCGCCGCAGTCGCGCCCGGTCAACCGAGAGCCAG
>NZ_DBNHFX010000239.1:0-3992 GCF_057137845.1 Sandaracinobacteroides sp.
CCCGCAGAAACCGCAGCGGATTTCACGATCTGCCGCAACGCAAAGGCCGCTCAGATGATCGTTTGCTCGTGCAATGCCCTGCGTGAAGCCCAGGTCCGCGAAATCGCGCGCGACGGCGTCAGCGGCGCGCTCGAAGCGTATCAGCGCCTTGGTTGTCGGCCGCAGTGCGGGCAATGCATGCCCTATGCACGGGAAATCGTCCGCGAAGAATCCAGTCGCGTCAGCAGCTAAGCGGCTTTTGGTGGTGCACTGCCGTTGAAATCGGCTCAGCTGCCTGACAGCAGGGCGCGGGCTTTTTCGGCGTCGCTCGCGATCTGCTCGCGCAGTTCCTCAAGCGATCCGAAGCGCAATTCCGGCCGCAGCCAGTGCGCCAGTTCCACTTCGATCTCGGCGCCATAAAGATCACCCGACCAGTCGAAGATCCAGGTTTCCAGCAATTCCTTCGGCGGTTCGAACATCGGACGGACGCCAAGATTGGCAACGCCCGTGGCCATTGAGCCATCAGGCAGCCGCACCCGCACGGCGTAAACACCATAGCGCGGGCGGACATAGGAACCGAGGTCCTGGTTGGCGGTAGGGATGCCGATCGTACGGCCGCGCTTGTCGCCGTGGATGACGGCCGCGCGCAGGGCAAACGGCCTCGTCAGCAACCGCGCCGCCTCGTCCACCTTGCCCTCGCGCAGCGCCGCACGGATGCGTGTCGATGAAACGACCGCGCCATCACTCTCGACCGGATGCACGGCATGTGCCGAAAAGCCGTGCACCGCGCCAAGCTCGCGCAGGCTTGCGACCGTGCCGGATCGCCCCTTGCCGAAGGTGAAATCTTCGCCCGTTGTCACATGGGCGACGCCCAGCCTGCCTGCCAGCCAGTCGCGGCAGAACGCTTCGGCCGACATCGCAGCCAGTTCCGCATTGAACGGAATGACCGTGATCGCATCGACGCCCAGGCCGGAAAGCAGTTCCAGCTTCTGGGCTTTGGTGGTCAGTGCGAACGGCGGCAGATCGGGCCGGAAGAACCGTGCGGGGTGCGGATCGAAGGTCGCCACAAGGGCCGGTCGCCCTTCGGCGCGGGCTGCCGCGATCGCCGCCCCGATGACGGCCTGATGCCCCAGATGTACGCCATCGAAATTACCAAGCGCCGCCGCCCCGCCGCGAAGGCCGGCCGGAAGCGCCACATCTCCCTCGGTGATGATCATGTGCGCCCGTTAGCCGCTACGACGCTGATAGCTCAAGAAGCTGTGTGCAGGTGCGTCGCCGACGACCGGGTGATCTTCGCGCGCAACTTCACGCCATTCAGCAGGATCGGGGGCATCGAACCAGGTGTCGCCACGCGGCGACAGATGGATACGCGTCAGTTCGATGCGTGCGGCAAGCGGGCGCACCAGCGCGAATATCTCTGCGCCGCCGATCACCATGATCGCGCCGGAAGCAGCAAACGGGCCGCCCGATGCGGCCTCGATGGCGGCATCGATGCTGTCTGCCACCGTTACCTCGGGCGCAGACCAGCCGGGGGTGCGGGTCAGCACGATGTTGTGGCGGCCGGGCAGCGGCTTGCCGATCGAATCATATGTCTTGCGGCCCATCACGACCGGGTGCCCGGTGGTGATCCGCCGGAAGCGCCTGAGGTCGGCCGACAGATGCCACGGCATCGCGCCATCCAGCCCGATGACACCGTTGTCGGCGGCAGCCACCACCAGCACCACGCCGAGCGATTCAGGATCGCCGGTCATAGTCCGAGCCGCCGGCACTGCCGCACCGCAACCAGCAGGCTCGCGTGAAAGCAGGTCGAGACGAGGGCGATTGCCCCTACGATCGCATTGCTGCCAACCTCGAACACCCAGCGGCCCAGACCCCAGCCGCCGCTGGCGCCCGGCACAGCCGCCTTACCGCCGATCACGCCGGTCGCGGCGCCCACCGAAACCATGCCAAGATACAGCGCCAGCACGCCCAGCAGCAGAATGGCAAGGCAGCCGAAAATACGCAGCGCCCGCCCCTCGCTCATACGCCAACTGTTGGTCAGCGCCTCGACAGGATCGTCGGTGCCGGTGGCAAAGATCGGCATGGCGACAGCAAGCCGCGCCATCAGCCAAAGCCCCGGAATGATGAACAACAGGCCGCCAAGCACAACCGCGATCCCCTGTATCGTGACAAGGGCGAGCGCCGGCAGCAGCAGCCGCGCGGATCGCGCGATCACCTGCTTCAGAATCAGGCCGCCGGTTCCATCCTTCACCGCGATGAACGCAACCGACACCTGCCCGACCAGAGTCGCCAGCAGTGCGACAGCCCCCACGAACAGCACAGGGAAAGACTGTGCGAGGTCCTGTGTTTTGGCAGGCGCGTGGGCGGGCGCCACGTAGCTGATCAGAAGCTGCGGCAGGAAGAAGAACGCGGCCGCAAGCGGCCACAGCACGGCGCCATTGCCGCGCAACACAGCCAGTGTCCGCGCCCACACGGGGCCGAAAGTCAGCGGATGGATGGCCGATTCCGGCCCGGAACCGGCCATGTGGCGGGTGTCAGCCCGCTTGCGCGCCGGCGTCGGCCATCAGTGCCTGCAATTCACCGGCTTCGAACATTTCCATCATGATGTCGGCGCCGCCGACGAATTCGCCGTTCACATAGAGCTGCGGAATGGTCGGCCAATCCGAAAATTCCTTGATGCCCTGACGGACTTCGGCATCCTCGAGCACGTTGACCGAGTGGAACGGGACATCGAGATGTTCGAGGATCGCGACAGCCCGACCGGAAAAGCCGCACTGCGGAAAATCCTGATTTCCCTTCATGAACAGAACAACCGGATGGCCCTTGATGATGGCCTCGATCTTCTGGTGCGTGGCGTCCATTTTCATTCTCCGCAAATATGCCGTTCAGGCCGCAGCCGATCCTGGTGCAGCCGAATCAGGCCGTAATCGATGTCGTAAGTTGAAGGGCGTGCAGCCGCCCGCCGACCTGACCGCCCAACGCAGAATAGACGATCTGGTGCTGTTTCACCCGGCTCATCCCGGCAAAGCTGGGCGAGATCACATGAGCAGCCCAGTGATCGTCGTCTCCGGCAAGGTCGGTCAGGGTGACGGTGGCATCCGGCAGGGCGGCACGAATCGCCGCCTCGATTTCGTGGCGGGGCATGGGCATGTCAGGCGTCCTTGATGATCTGCGAGCGAGCCTGCGCCTTGAACTTCGAGAGCATTTCGCGGATCTCGATTTCGCTGGTGTCGACCCCGCCCTTCAGCAGATCGCCGATCAGCTTGCGAAGGATGTCCTCGTCGCCGTTTTCTTCGAATTCGGCCTGCACGACGGATTTCGCATAGGCCTCGGATTCGGCTTCGGTCAGCCCAAGCCTCGTGGCAACCCATTGACCGATCAGGCGATTGCGCCGCGCAGTCACGCGAAACTCAACCTCGGCCTCGTGGGCGAACTTTGCCTCGAAACCCTTTTCCCGATCGTCGAACAGGTTGCTCATCTGAAACTCCTGGGCAAAGGCAACCGCGCCGACGCCACTCCCCGAGATAGGCGCGACGCCGAATCCTTGCAACCGGGGGCTTGCGAACACGCCAATTGGCTGCAACCCTGCATGCCTCATCCGAGACGAGAGGGAGGCTCATGGCTACCAAGTTCGAACTCTACAAGGACAAGGCTGGCGAGTATCGCTGGCGGCTCAAGCACTCGAACGGCAACGTGATCGCCACCGCGTCCGAGGGCTATTCGTCGAAGGCATCGGCCCTGAAGGGGATCGAAAGCGTCAAGGCCAGCGCGGATTCCCCGGTCGAGGAAGTCTGACCTCAGGCTACCCGATATACTTCACTCTACTCTGGCCGGCCCGGTTCGAACCGACAACTGGGCCGCCAGATCCTCCAGCGCCGACCGCAATCCTTCGTCCGCGATGCCGGCCAGTGATGGCGTCTGCCCCGCAGCCCCGGCTGCCTGTGCATCGACGGGGGCCGGTGGCGCGCGTTGTGCTGGCGGGCGCGGCACTTCACCCTGCACAAGTTTCAACC
>NZ_DBNHFX010000240.1:0-2888 GCF_057137845.1 Sandaracinobacteroides sp.
TGGCCTGATCGATGTCGGAAATCTTTACAATTGTTGCGCGATCGAGAGGGGCGCATCCAGGAATTTGCTTGTTATTCTATAGCGTTGTTGCATTACATACAGTTGGCACGATTCATGCAAAACATAATAAGCGGTGAGAACGCCGCTGATCATGAGGGGCATGTTATGAAAGCTTTGATCTTTACAGCCGCCGCTTTGGCTACGATCGCTGCGCCGGCGTCAGCCAGCGTGGTTGTGCTTGACTTCCAGGGTGTCGCCAACCCGAGCAACTCGACGACAGTCGGCGGGTTTTATAACGGCGGCACCAGTGGCGATGGCAACAGTGGCACGAACTATGGTGTTTCGTTCACATCGAACGCGCTGGCGATCAACAGCTACAACGGAAACGGCGAGCCGGATCCGGGGGTTCTGTACTTTCTGTCCGGTGGGGCGGTGAACATCACCTATGCAGCTGGCTTTTCCACCGGCTTTTCCTTTTATTATGCATCCAATTCCCAGTCGTCGATCACGGTCTATGATGGTGAAAACGGCACCGGGAATGTTCTGGCAACGCTGAACCTTGCCAACAATTATCAGCAGGGATGCGGGTATTGCCAGTGGGATGCCATAGGTGTGACCTTTGCCGGGGTGGCAAAGTCGATCGATTTTGCCGGCGGGGCAGATTACGTTGCCTTCGACCGCATCACCTTCGGCTCGGACAAGCCTGGCGGTGGCAACACCGTGCCGGAACCGGCAACCTGGGCGATGCTGATCGCGGGCTTCGGGATGGTTGGCGCCAGCCTGCGCCGTCGCCGCATGGCGCACGTGGCTGCCTGAGTTCCCTTTGTGGATGTCGGGGGCGGCCCGCAACCGGGCCGCCCCTTTTTCTTGCCCAATCGCCGCCACAGTCGGGGTTTAGGGCGCGCCACATGCCAGACCGCAAGCGCGCACGCCCCCTTCGGGTGGCCATGTTTTCAGGCAATTACAACTATGTGAAGGACGGCGCCAATCAGGCGCTGAACCGGCTTGTCGGCCGGATGCTGGAACGTGGTATCGACACCCGTATCTATTCCCCGATCGTCGAAGAACCTGCGTTCGAGGCGACGGGCACGCTGATCGGCGTTCCTTCGGTGCCGATTCCGGGGCGCGGCGAATATCGCGTGGCCCTGGGGCTGCCGCGCGCAGTGAAAGAAGACCTGAAGGGATTTCGGCCAGACATCGTGCACCTGTCGGCCCCGGACTGGCTTGGCCACGACGCCAAGAAATGGGGGCAGACAAAAGGCGTGCCGGTGGTGGCGTCCGTGCATACCCGGTTTGAAACCTACTTCGACTATTATCGGCTGGGCTTCGTGCGCCGGGGGGTCGAGCGGCTACTGAAGAATTTCTATGGCGATCTGGCAGAAATATACGCGCCTTCCGAAAGTCTTGCCGAAGTGTTGCGCCAAGAGGGCTATTCGGAAAAGGTGCATATCTGGAGCAGGGGCGTCGATCGGGCGATCTTTCGGCCCGATGTGCGCGACATGGCGTGGCGGGCAGGCTTTGGCATCACACCCGAGACGCCGCTGATCGGCTTCGTCGGCAGGCTGGTGCTGGAAAAAGGCCTCGACATCGTCGCGGCAACGGTTGCCGAACTGCACCGCCGTGGCTTGCCCCATCACCTGATGGTGGTGGGCGAAGGCCCGGCCCGTGCCGAGTTCGAGGCAATGGTGCCCGGCGCCAGCTTTGCGGGCTTTCTGGGCGGAGCCGATCTGGGGCGCGCCTACGCCAGCTTCGACATGTTCCTGAACCCCAGCATCACCGAGACGTTCGGCAACGTGACGCTGGAAGCCATGGCCTGCGCGGTTCCTCCCATAGGGGCCGCTGCATCCGGCACCAGTTCGCTGATTACCGACAACCAGACCGGCCGGCTGGTCGAGCCGGGCAGCGTGACCGGCTTTGCCGACGCGATCGAAACCTATGTGCGCGACCCGGCGTTACGCGCCAGCCACGGCGCAGAAAGCCTGAAGCGGGCCAAGGCCTATGACTGGGACACCATCAACGATCTGGTGATCGACCGCTATTTCGCGCTGGCCGGCAGAGGCTGAGACACAGGGCTTCAAATCGCACGATACTTCGCCTATATCGGCATTGCCGCCTTCGGGCGGAGATGGCGATGAATGATGCCGTTCAAGTAGGTACAGCGGACCCGGGGGCAGTACCCGGCGGCTCCACCAAAAGCCCCGCCTGCGGGGCCTCTGACGGGGCCGAATCAGGATAGACGTGTGCGCGAACGACGGTGTTTTTGCCCGGCCTGATTAAGCCGTGAAACTTATCAAAACCTACAAATGCCAACGACAACGAGGCATTTGCGATTGCTGCGTAACCTGTTGGCCTAAGGGCCTTGGTTACAACGCTTGAGCAGGGTTCGGGCCGAACCCGGTAACAGAATCGGATTCCAGCGGTTTGCAGGCGCACCGGGCAACAGAAGCGCCTGCATCCATTTTGCGCGCCGGGGCAAAAGGGGCATCCGAAATGGCTGAACTGGTCACCTGCCTTTGGTTCGATCATGGCGAAGCGCGCAAGGCGGCTGAATTCTATGCCGCGACATTCCCTGGCAGCCGGGTCGATCGTGCGAACATCGCGCCCGGCGACTTTCCGGGCGGCGGCACCGGCGGGCAGGAACTGACCGTCGAGTTCACCTTGCTGGGGCGGAAATTCGTCGCGCTGAACGGCGGCCCGGAATTCAAGCCAAACGAAGCGTCAAGCCTGATGGTGGTGACAGCCGACCAGCAGGAAACCTACCGCTACTGGAACGCCATCATCGGCAACGGCGGCAGCGAAAGCGTCTGCGGCTGGTGCCGGGATCGCTGGGGCTATTCGTGGCAGATCACGCCAAAGCGGCTTCTGGAACTGACGACAACCGCCGACCG
>NZ_DBNHFX010000241.1:0-6113 GCF_057137845.1 Sandaracinobacteroides sp.
GCGGTGGCGACGAACTTTGAAAACTGCGACACGGCTGGCGTGTTCAAGGCGCCGTTCACCTACATCGCCTGCTCGGGCGGGTACGACAAGAACGTGCTGAACAACAGCCAAAACGGCATCGACACCCAGATCGACGGCCTGAACCAGCTTGGTTTCGACACGACTGGCTTTGATTTCAACGATTATTTCAAGATCAACAGCCTGAACGGCGGCGACGTCACGTCGCCTCCGGCGCCGCTGATGACGGGAATCACCATTTTCGGCATCCACTTCGGCGGCGGTAGCGTTCTTGGGAACGCCACGGCCTTCTACAAGTTCGACGCCGGACAGGGCACGAGCCTGATCCCCTTCGACACCAAGGGAAGCTCGGGCTGGGTTCTCTATCAGACGGGCGGTGGCGGCGACGTCGTTCCTGAACCCGCCACCTGGGCGATGTTGCTGGCCGGTTTCGGGCTGACCGGGTTCGCGCTTCGGCGGCGGGACCGCAGCAAACTGGCCACGACCACGAACTGACTGCCCCCTGACGCGGCAGGCAACGCCAGCGCGGGCGCGAAACGCCCCGCGCTGGCAACTCTGCCGCGCGTCAGACGATCGTCGCGCCGCCGTCGATCACGATGCCCTGCCCCGTGGTGAACGCACCCGCGCGGCTGGCCAGAAACACCGCCATGCCTGCGATTTCATCCGGTTCGCCGATGCGCTTCAGGCTGCTGTGCGCCGTCGACAGCTTCAGGATCTCCGGATTGTCCCACAGCGCCTTGGCGAAATCGGTCTTGATGAGGCCGGGACAGATGCAGTTCACCCGCACGCCCTGCGGCCCGTATTCCGCCGACAGGTTGCGCGCCATCTGCAAATCGGCCGCCTTGGAAATATTATAGGCGCCGATCACGGTTGAGGCCTTCAGGCCGCCGATCGAGCTGATGATCGTCACCGAACCCTCGCCGCGTTCCAGCATCTGCGGCGCCAGCATGTTGATCAGCCAGTGGTTCGAAACCACGTTGTTCATCAGGATCTTCTGGAACTGTTCGTCGGCAATGCCCGACATCGGCCCGAAATAGGGGTTGGATGCCGCATTGCAGACCAGCGCCGTCACCTTGCCGAAGGTCGAAAGCGAAAAATCCGCAAGATCCTGCAACGCATCCTTGGAACTGATGTTGGCGGCCCGCGCAACCGCCGCCTTGCGGCCGACCAGCGCGTTGATTTCGGCGGCCGCTTCCTCGCAGGCGTCCTGCTTGCGGCTGGAAATCACCACATCGGCGCCGTGTTCCGCCATGCGGTGGGCGATCGCCTTGCCGATGCCGCGCGACGACCCGGTGACGACGGCCACCTGGCCCTTCAGATCGAACAGACTCATGGGGTACTCCCTCGATTGGATGAGTGCATGATGCGCGCCCGTGATGGCCCGCTTGTGCGATCCGCACAACCATGCTTCATCACAGGGTGATGGAAGCCCTCCCCCCGAAAATGCTGGCCCCGAACCCGCAGGCCCTGAACCCGCAGGCGATGCGGGCGATGATCGCCGCCTGTCTGTTCTATGCCAGCTTCGGCGGGCTGATTCAGTGGTTCCCGATCTGGCTGATCGCGGAACGCGGCTTCAGCGGCGAACAGCTTGGGCTGGCGATTTCGCTTGCCGGGTTCGGCCGCATCGTCGCCGGCCCGCTGACCAGCGCATGGGCAGACGGCCGCCGCGACAGGCGGGCGCCGATCCAGCTTTTGTCGGTCATCACGCTGTTCGTGCTGGGCGGGCTGTGGCTGTCGCAGCGGTTCGCCATCAGCTTCGCTCTTGCCTTCACCGCCGAGGTGACCTTCTGGGCGCTGATCGCCTTTCTGGAAGCGGCGCTGCTGCGCCTCTGCCATCCGCGCGCCCGGCCCGGCTATGGCGTGGCGCGGGGCGCCGCCTCGCTGGCGTTCGTGGTGGGCAATGTGGCGACCGGCATGCTGGTCGATCGGATCGGCAACGACGGCATCTGGTGGTGGCTGTTCCTCAGCATGGCGGGGCTGCTGGCGGCATCGTTCCTGATGGCGGCCGATCCGGTCGAGCGCACCGCCCACGCCCCCTTCGGCGCCCGGCTGCGGCAGGGCTTTGCCATGGTGAAGCGCCCGGAATTCGCGCTGCTGATGTTCGGCTGCGGGCTGATCCAGTCAGGGCACCAGTTCTATTACATCTTCGGCACCAAGCTCTGGATCGACGAGCTGGGCATGACGGCGACGCTTGCCGGCTGGCTGTTCGCGTTCGGCGTAATCGTCGAGGCCGGATTTCTGATGTTCGTGGCGCCCCGGATCGAACATGTCCGCCCGGCCACGCTGATGCTGCTGGGCGGGTGCGGCGCGCTCTTGCGCTGGAGCCTGATGGCGACATCGCCGTCGCTGGAGATGCTGGTGCCGTTGCAGGCATTGCACGCGCTGAGCTTCGCCTCGACGTTTCTTGGGGCGATGCGCGGCATTCAGGCGATGTGGGGCAACGACCGGACGCCGACCGCCCAGATGATGTTCATGGCGCTGGCGACGGCGCCCGCACAGGCGATCGTCAGTTGGGCGGCAGGCCGCGTCTATGATACCGGCGTCGGCTCGCACGGCTATTCCGCGATGCTGGTGCCGGTCGCCATCGGCACGCTGCTGGTGTTTCTGCTGTGGCGCCGGCCAGACCCTGTTGCCGGGGCCGCCCCTCAGTCGGTCGCCTGAATGACCGGCCCTGACAGCAGCCCGGCATCCGGCCCGTCGTCGGTTTCCTGAGTGAGCCGCGCCACCAGCCGGTGGTAATCGAAGCTCGACTTCTTCCCCAGATGCCGGCCGCCCTGTTTCAGCCAGCGATCGGCAGCCATGCGGCCAAGCTCTTTCAGCTTCAGCAGGAAATCCCGCTCGGCCACCAGCTTGGAACTTGGCGGGAACTCGCGCATGTCGTTGTCGTCGTGGATCATGTGCAGATGCACCAGCCGTTCGCGTTTCGATACCAGCTCTCCGGCCTCGATCAGGCGGTTGCGTTCGGCGATGAAGCGCAGTTCGGTCAGCAGGCTGGAATTGAACGTGATCTCGTTCATCCGGTCCTCGATTTCATAGGCGGTGCGCGGAAAGCTGTGGCGCACGATCGGGTTCAACTGCACGATCAGCACATCGCTTGCCGTGGTGCAGCGCAGCATCGGCGCCAGCGCCGGATTGGCGACATAGCCGCCGTCCCAATAGGCCTCGCCGTCGATCACCGGGGCCTGAAACAACCACGGCAGGCAGGCCGAAGCCAGCACCATATCGACCGTCAGTTCATGCTCACGCCAGCAGCGCAGGCCGCCGGTGCGCACCTGCGTGGTGTTGATGAACAGGCGGATTTCGCGCTGCTTTCGTACCTTGTCGAAGTTCACCAGCCGCTCCAGCACCTCCTTCAGCGGATTGAACCCCAGCGGATTGAACTGGTAGGGGCTGAACATGCGGGTAAAGGCAAGCGACGCCTCGTAGAAATAGCTGTCCGACATCGCCCAACTGTCCGACATGGTCTGCGCCATCGTCCGCCGGAACGGCGAGATGAACGCCGCTTCATCGGCGATCGCCAGCCAGAAACGCTCCAGCCGCTGGCGCGCCACTTCGGCGCCGCCGTCGATCAGCCCTTCCGCCATCACGATCGCATTCATGGCGCCCGCCGACGTGCCCGAAATCGCGTCGAAGCGGAACCGGCCCGATTCCAGCAGCCGGTCGAGGACGCCCCAGGTAAACGCCCCGTGCGAGCCGCCACCCTGTAGCGCCAGATTGGTGCCATGTTGCGCTTCTGCCGCCATCGCCTGCTCCTTTGCGTTCATTTCCTCAGAGCGGATAGCCCGCAAACTCCTTCGCGCGGTGCATCGACACCGAACTGGACACCCGCTCGATCTGCCAAGGCCCGGCAGTCCAGCCGGCCGTAAGCTCGCGCCATTCGGCCATGTCGGCCACCAGCACCTTCACCATATAGTCGCTCTTGCCCGAGATTTCGGCGGCTTCCAGCACGCGGGGATCGGCATTGAACAGGGCTTCGATGGCGCGGAAATCCTCGGGCAGGTGGCGCTTAAGCGTCACTTCGCCATAGATCAGCACCGCCGGGCGGAACTTGTCCACTGCGATTTCGGCGCGATACCCCGCAATCACGCCAAGGGATTCCAGCCGCCGGACGCGCGCAAGGCAGGCCGAGGGCGACAGCGACACCGCGTCGGCCAGCGCCGCATTGGTGATGCGGCCATCGCGCTGAAGTGCCGCAAGAATCTTGCGGTCTATCCGGTCGATGCTGTCCAATGCCCCCTCCACCGCAGATCCTGCGGTTTGAACCGCAGACTTTCGTTACCCCCGCTTGGGGGTGCGTGGCAATATTCGCTGCAATGTCCGACAGCCAGCAGATCAATCTTGCCGAATGGCGGGTTCGCCCGGCCACCCCGTACGACCTCGACGGGATGAAGGCGCTGGCCGAACTCACCGGCGGCGGCTTCACCAACCTGCCGAACGACCGCGACGCACTGGCCGAGCGCCTCGCCTGGTCGGAACGCAGTTTTGCAGCCGACATCAGCGCCCCCGACGATGAAAAATATATACTGGTGCTGGAACACGCCCCCACCGGGCGGATCGTCGGGACGGGGGCGCTGTTCTCTCGCGTGGGGGCGCGCTGGCCGTTTTATTCCTACAAGCTGACGACGATCAGCATGCACAGCAACGAGCTGGATCGCACGTTCCGCACCGAAATGCTGCACCTCGTCAACGACTTCGACGGCGCCAGCGAAGTCGGCGGCCTGTTCCTGCACCCGGATTTCCGGCTGGGCGGCCTTGGCCGGCTGCTGGCCCGCAGCCGCTATCTGTTTCTGGCGCTGCACCGCGCCCGCTTTGCCGACCGCGTGCTGGCCGAACTGCGCGGCCGGATGCGCGCCGATGGCAGCGCCCCCTTCTGGGATGGGCTGGCCGGACGGTTTTTCGGCATGGGCTTTCAACAAGCCGACAGCTTCAACGCGATGCACGGCAACCAGTTCATCGCCGACCTGATGCCGAAGTATCCGGTCTATGTCGCGCTGCTGCCCGATGAAGCGCAGGCGGCGATCGGCCAGCCGCACGACGCCGGGGTGGCGGCCCGCCGCATGCTCGAGGCCGAGGGCTTCGGCTTTCACGGCTATGTCGACATCTTCGACGGCGGCCCGACGATGGACACCCGGATCGCCGAGCTTCGCACCGTCCGCGAGGCAAAGTCCAGCATCGTGCGCGGCGTCGGTGCAGGCGGCGATGTCCACCTCGTCGCGGCGGGCACGCTTCGGGATTTCCGCGCTGCCGCCTGCCCGCTGGCGGCCACCGCCAACGGCCTTGTTCTGGGGCCGGGAAGCCCCTTCGCCATCTCGGAGGAAGTGCTTCATGCCCCATTCTGACAGCCTCCGCAGCATCCGCCCGCACGACGGGTCGCTGTTGTGGGAAGGTGCGATCGACGACGACACAGCCGTTTCCGCAGCGGTTGCCCGCGCCCGCGCAGCGCAGCCCGGCTGGGCGGCAACCACGCTGGATGAACGGCTGCGGATCGTCCGCGCCTACAAGGCGCTGGTCGAGGAAGACCCCGACACCTTCGCCCGCCTGATCGCCGCCGAAACCGGAAAGCCGCTGTGGGAAGCGAAAGGCGAAGTCGCAAGCGTTGCGGCCAAAGTCGAAATCTCGGTCACGGCGCACGCCGAACGCACCGGCAGCCGCGAGGCAGTGTTCCGCGCCGATCCCGCCGGCGCAACGCAGGCGCTAAGGCACAAGCCACACGGCGTGCTGGCGGTGCTTGGCCCCTACAACTTCCCCGCGCACCTGCCGAACGGCCACATCGTCCCGGCGCTGATCGCCGGCAACGCGCTGGTGTTCAAACCAAGCGAGCAAACCCCGGCGACCGGCGCGCACATGGCTGCACTATGGGCGAAGGCAGGGCTGCCGCCCGGTGTCCTTGAGGTGGTGCAGGGCGCGGCCGCCACCGGCATGGCGCTTGCCCGCGCCGACACCGACGGGCTGCTGTTCACCGGCTCCGCCCCGACGGGGGCCGCACTTGCGCGACAGTTCGCCAATACGCCGCACCGCATGCTGGCCTTGGAAATGGGCGGCAACAATCCGCTGGTCATCTGGGATCTGGCAGACCGCGACATCGAGGCGGCCGC
>NZ_DBNHFX010000242.1:0-4515 GCF_057137845.1 Sandaracinobacteroides sp.
CCGCCAACTGGATGACGGGCGAACTGTTTGCGGCGCTGAACAGGCTTGGCCTCGAAGTGGCCGAAAGCCCGGTGACGCCAGCGCAGGGCGGCGAACTGCTGGCGCTGCTCGCCGACGGCACGCTTTCGGGGCCGCTTGCCAAGCAGGTGTTCGAGATCATGCTGGAAACCCGCGAGGATCCGGGCGTCATCGCCGAGGCGCGCGGGCTGAAGCAGGTGTCGGACACCGGGGCGCTGGAAGCCGCGATCGCCGAAGTGATGGCGGCCAATGCCGACAAGGTGGCCGACTATCGCGGCGGCAAGGACAAGCTGTTCGGCTTCTTCGTCGGCCAGGTGATGAAGGCGAGCGGCGGCAAGGCCAATCCGGCGGTCGTCAA
Organism: Sandaracinobacteroides sp.; assembly: GCF_057137845.1. Classification (NCBI taxonomy): domain Bacteria; kingdom Pseudomonadati; phylum Pseudomonadota; class Alphaproteobacteria; order Sphingomonadales; family Sphingosinicellaceae; genus Sandaracinobacteroides; species Sandaracinobacteroides sp. Next base: position 377 of record NZ_DBNHFX010000242.1, read on the forward strand.
TGACCTCTTGAAAAAGGCGCTCGGCTAGGGCGCCTTTTCACCGGCCGGGCTGGCTAATACTGCACCCTTGCGCCAAGAAAAATGCTGCGTCCGGGTTCGGGGAACCCGTCGGTCAGCACATAGTTCTCGTCGAACAGGTTGCGCGCGCCGGCGCTGATTTCGACGCCTTGCGCCACCGTGTAATCGACGCGCAGCGAAGCCAGCACATGGCCGCCGGTTTTGTAATATGCCGGCGGTGACGCCGTAGTCGACGTCATGCGCGCAGACGCGATGTCGGCGCCCGGCAGCACGCGCAATCCGGGTACCGGTCGCCAGTCGGCATAGAGGAACGCCTTGTGGTCGGGCACGCCGGTCAGCTCGAAGGCCGGGATCACCGTGCCGGGGCTTGCGCCGCCGATCGAAAATCGCCGGTGCAGCCAGGTGTAGTTCGCCCCCAGGTCGAGCGTTGGACCGACTGTCGCGGCGATGGAGATTTCCGCGCCATAATAGTCGGCGTCACCAAGGTTCTGGCGCTGGCTGCTGTTCGCCGGGAATCCGGCTGGTCGCACCGACACGATCGCATCGCGGATGTCGCTGTAGAACAGCGCGCCCTCGATACGCAGCCGGTCCTGCCTGCGGCTGAAGCCCAGCTCATAGTTGATCGCGCGCTCGGGCTTCAGCGCCGGGTTCGATGCGGCGGTGCCGAACTGGGTGCTGAAACGCTCGAAGACGGTCGGGAAACGCGCGCGCGAAGAAACGCTGGCATTCACCCGCGTATCGGCATCCGGCTCCCACAGCAGTTGCGCCTGTGCGTTCAGCGCATCGGCGTTTCGGCGCGGATAGCTGAATATCGCCGCCGGGCCGCCGCCGGGCGGTGTGCCATATTCTTCGGCACGCACCAGATCGCGCCAGTCGTAGCTTGCGCCGACGGTCAGCCGAAGCTGGCTGGAAAGCGATGTGCGGCTTTCGATGGCGAAGCTGAAACTGTCCTCGATGTTGGTCTGCGCCGGTTCGGTAAGGCCGGATGGAAAGCTCTGCTGCCACTCGACATGCCGGTCGCGCCGGTAGTGCCCGGCGATGGTGATGCGGCTGGCGGCAGTGATGTCGACGCCCAGTTCCGCCGAGCCGCCGAACGCCTTGTCGGCGTATGTGGCGTTGAAGGCGCGGCCGATGCTCTGGCTGGTCTGGGTGCTATCGTTGAACGAGCGCAGCAGATTGTCGAACCGGTTGTAATACCATCTTGTTTTCAGTGTGACTTGCTCACCAAGGTCGGTCGACGTCAACAGATACAGGCTGTCGATGTTCCACCAGGGCCAATTCCAGAACCGTTGCGACGCGGCCGGATCCGTCACGTGCAGCGGCGCGTTCTTCGCGCCTTCCTGCCGTGTATAGTTCAGCGAATATTCGTCGGTCGCGTTGGGCGTGAATCCCACTTTCAGGTTCAGCCGCCAGTCGCTGCTGGCGGAACGATCGCGCGCGCCGCCGTCCTCGGCGGAACCGGCCGCCGGCTTGTAACGGCCTGAAAGATCCCAGTGATCCTGATCCGAACGGGCAAAGGATGCCTGCGCATACCATTTTTCCCGCGACGTCCCGATCCGGCCATAAAGGACATTGCCCGTGTAGCCCGCATCGCGGCCGAGGTTCAGCGTCGCGCGGACTTCACCTTCCAACGGGCGCTCGGACTTTCTGGTGACGAGGTTGATCGCCCCGCCCATCGCGCCCGGCCCGTCGAGAACCGAGGCAAACCCCTTGGCGACCTGCACCTCGGCGATATCCGGCGTCAGGAAGCGGCCATAATCCAGCCGGTTGTCGGCAGGCAGATAGACCCGGATACCGTCGATCGAAAGCGGCACCTGCAACCGGTCGAAGCCGCGCACGAAAATCAGCCGTTCGTTGCGCGAACCGCCGCTGTTCGATGCGGCAACGCCCGGCATGATCGAGAGCGCGTCGTCGAGCGTCTGCCGGTTGAAGGCGTGGATGGCTTCGCCGGTCAGGGTTTCGCCGGACACCTCGATACCCGCCGGGCGCGGGGCGGTGACGATGATCTGCCCAAGGCCGAACGCACCATCGGATGGCGGGGCCGCGCCATCATCGACGGCCGCAGCCGCCACCGAAACCGGCTGCACCAGCAGCAGCGCACCAAGCAATACAGAAATATTGTGCACGTTCACCCTTTTGAAAAGCCGGGAGGATTCGCGCGCTCTGTATTTCTGGGAATACAGAGAGTCCAGTGCAGCCATGCAAAATTCTTCGCGCTGCGACAGCGCGGCGCGGACTGCGCAGGCAAATGAGGGCCGCCGTCAGCGGCTGGCGCGCTTCAGGGCTTCCCGGATCAGGGCGGCGGTCGGCAGGTCGCCGAGGTCCTGCTGGGCCTGCGCCACGGCCCGCGCGGCTTCGGGTGCGCGAAACCCCAGATTTTCCAGCGCCGACACGGCATCCGCCGCAACACCGGCTGCCGGCGTTACGTTCGGCGCCCCCCCGCCTGCCGCCGCCAAACCCGCCACGGCCGGGACCTTGCCTTTCAGTTCTGTTGCGATGCGGGCCGCAAGCCTTGGCCCCACACCCGGCGCGCGGGCGATCATCGCCCGGTCGTCCAGCGTCACCGCGCGGGCGATTTCGTCTGGCGCAAGCGTGCCCAGAATCGCCAGCGCCAGCCGCCCGCCGACGCCCTGCACCCCCGTCAGCAGGCGGAACCAGTCGCGCTCGGTCGCGCTGGCAAAGCCGAACAGCGTGATGGCGTCTTCGCGCACCTGCGTTTCAACCAGCAGCAAGGTGGCGGCCCCCGGCTCCAGCGTGGCCAGCGCCCGCGACGACGCCTGCACCAGATAGCCGACGCCCGCCACGTCGATCACTGCATGATCAGCGCCGACCGCCTGCACCAGCCCTTTCAACGAGGCGATCATCGCGGTGCCCTCCGCAGATGGGCGTGGGCGATCGCCACCGCCAGCGCATCGGCCTCGTCCTCGCCAAGCGGGCCGCAGCCGGGCAACAGCCGCGTAACCATCGCTGCAACCTGCGCCTTTTCCGCAGCGCCGGTGCCGGTCACCGCCTTTTTCACCAGCCGCGTCGCATGTTCGAACACCGGCACGCTGCTTGCCGCCAGCAGCGCCACGCCGCGCGCCTGCCCCAGCTTCAGCGTGGACTGCGCGTTGCGGTTCACGAACACTTCCTCGACGGCGGCCTCGTCGGGGGTGTGCGCCGCCAGCACGCCGCAAAGCGCGCCATGCAGCGCCCGCAGCCGCTGCGGCAGCGGCTCGGTGCTTCGCGTCGGGATTGCGCCATGCGCGATGTGCGCCAGCCGGTTGCCCTCGGCCTCGATGAGGCCCCAGCCGGTGCGCGACAGGCTCGGGTCCAGGCCGAGGATGCGGATCACAGCCGCGCCATCACCTCGTCCGGCACATCATAGTTGCCATAGACGTTCTGCACGTCGTCGAGATCTTCCAGCGCGTCGATCATCTTCAGCAACTGGCGGGCGACATCCTCGCCGACTTCGACCCATTCCTTCGGGCGCCAGGCAAGCTTGGCGCCGGCCGAATCGCCAAGCGTTCCCTCCAGCGCCTTCGCCACTTCGTGCAGCGCGTCGGCCGCAGTCCAGATTTCATGCTCCTCGTCGCCCGACTCGACATCGTCGGCACCGGCTTCCAGCGCCGCCTCGAACAGCTTGTCGGCGTCGCCCGCACTCGCCGGATAGGTGATGAGGCCAAGCCGGTCGAAGCCGTGCGCCACCGAGCCTGACGAACCGACATTGCCGCCGTTCTTGGAAAAGGCGGTGCGCACGTCGGTTGCGGTGCGGTTGCGGTTGTCGGTCAGCGCCTCGACGATGATTGCAACGCCGCCCGGCCCGAAGCCCTCGTAGCGGATTTCCTCGTAGTTTTCGGCGTCTCCGCCCTCGGCCTTTTTCAGCGCCCGGTCGATGTTGTCGCGCGGCATCGAGGCAGCCCGCGCAGTGGTGATCACCGCCCTTAGGCGCGGGTTGAAGTTGGGATCGGAATTTCCCTTGGCGGCGGTGGTGATTTCACGCGCCAGCTTGGAAAACAGCTTCGAGCGTTTCGCATCCTGCGCACCCTTGCGGTGCATGATGTTCTTGAACTTGGAATGACCTGCCATGACCGAGCGCCTTAGCGCCTCAGCGCATGCTCCGCCAAGGGCGAAAACGCATG
>NZ_DBNHFX010000243.1:0-4934 GCF_057137845.1 Sandaracinobacteroides sp.
CATGGCCGTGCGGGGCAGCCGGACGCCCGGCCAGATAATCGAACGTCACCCGATCAGGCGCGATCAGCCCGGCCTGCGCCCCCATTTCGACGCTCATGTTGCTCAGCGTCATCCGGCCTTCCATCGACAGAGCGCGAACGGCTTCGCCTGCGAATTCAAGCGCGAAGCCGTTGGCTCCATCGACACCGATCCGGTGCAGCACCGCAAGCGCCAGGTCCTTTGCGGTTACATCATCGCCCAGCCGCCCGTCGATGGTGATGCGCATGTTGCGGGCTTTACGCTTCCACAGCGTCTGGGTCGCCAGCACCAGTTCGATGTCGGATGTGCCGATGCCGAACGCCAGCGCCCCGAACGCTCCGTGCGTCGAGGTGTGGCTGTCTCCGCAGACGATGGTCGAACCGGGCCATGTGCGGCCCTGCTCGGGTGCAACCACATGCACGATGCCATTGCGCGGATCACCCAGATCGAACCGCTCGACGCCGAACGCATCGCTGTTCTCGACCAGCTTCGCCAGTTGCGCGCGCGCTTCCGGGTCGGCGATTGCCGCGATACCGGCACGCTGGTTTTCGGTCGGCACATTGTGATCAGAGAGCGCCAGCGTCCGCTCGGGCCGCCGCACGCGCCTGCCGTGCTGGGCAAGTCCGGCAAAAGCCTGCGGTGAGGTCACCTCGTGCAGCAGGTGCAGGTCGATATAGAGCAGCGTTTCGCCGTCTTCCTCGCTGACGCTGTGCCGGCGCCAGATCCGGTCATACAGTGTCTCGCCACCACCAGTTGCCGCCATCCTGATCCTCTCGCGCGATGCGCACGCGGGGCCGTCCCCGAAGCGATCGGCGCATCATTGATTAGGATGCTAACGATATTTTGCCCATAGCGCCAGCCCCGCCGACATGGGCGCGGCTGGCGCGCAGGATCAGGCGCGGGTTTCGCTGGAAGCCGGAACCTGCGCCACTTCTTCAGCAAGGTTCGCCACCACGCGGCGCAGCAGCGCGCGCAGGCTATCGATCTCGCCCTGCGTCATGCCGCGCGTCGCCAGTTCGTTCACTTCGGTCGAAAACGGCAGCAACAGCGGTTCCAGTTGCCTTGCGCGAGGCGTCAGGAACACATGCACCTTGCGCCGATCGACGGTCGATGCCTCGCGGTGAACCAGCCCGGCCTTTTCCAGCCCCTTCAGCGCGACGACGGTCGTTGGTTCGCGCATTCCTACCCGCGTGCTCAGCTCGCGCTGGGTGATGCCGTCCTCGCGCCAGAGCTGGCGGAGGAAGCGCCACTGCCCGGCGGAAACGCCATGCACCATCGTCCGCTTTTCGAGCAACGCCGAGAAGGACCGGAACGTCACCCGCGAGAGATAGCCGATGCTGTTTTCAAGCTGCTGGAAATCATGGCCTGCCGGATCATTCTTCTCGCTGGTCGCCATATTTACCTACCCTCCCCCTCGCTGGCCTGGGCCTGTTGCCGCCCCTGCTGTGCAATACTGCCACAGTTGCCAGTGATTGCGCCGATCATGAACCGAACTGCTGGACAATGGCAAACTAATTCGTATTCTAAGTTTCGTGACGGCCGCGCGGCACACCGAGGTGCCTCTATACCAAAGCCGTCGACGGGAGGATGGATAGAATGGACGCAGGCACGAATCGCTGGCTGGCGGGAAGCGCCAGCAGGGCAATCGCTGTGGCGGGAAGCGCCACTGTGGCAATCGCACTGATGGCGGCAGCGCCTGCCGTCGCCGCCGAGGCCGCAGCCGATCAGGCCGCCGAGGCAGCCCGTGAATCCGGCGACATCGTCGTCACCGCGCAAAAGCGCGAACAGAATGTGCAGGACGTGCCGATCTCGATCGAAGTGATGTCGGGCGCGCAGTTGAAGGCGCTGAACATCACCGACATGAAGGATGCGGTGAACTATCTGCCCAACGTCTTCGTGCAGACGACCGCCGGCAACGACACCATCTATATCCGCGGCTTCGGCTCGCCGCCGGCCAACTATTCGTTCGACCAGTCGGTCAGCCTGTTCCTCGACGGCATCTACGCCGGCCGTGCGCGCCAGTCGGGCGCACAGTTCTTCGACCTCGAACGCATCGAAGTGATGCGCGGTCCGCAGGGCGCGCTGTTCGGCAAGAACACGCCCGCAGGCGCGATCAGCATCGTTTCCGCCCTGCCTACCACCACGCCCGAGTTCCGGCTGACCGGTCTCTATGACATCTCGAACCGTGGCCCGCAGATCTCGGGCTATGCCTCGGGCCCGTTGACCGACACGCTGTCGGCCCGCATCGCCTTCCGCGTCGGCCACCGCAACGGCTACCTCTCGAACCATGCGACCGGCCGCAAGGACCCGTCGATGGACGAGCAACTGGTGCGCGCCACGCTGCGTTTCGTCCCGACCGACAGCTTCGACTATACCGCCCGCTTCGAGTTCGTGAACCGCGAGTTCAAGGGCGGCAACACCGTGTCCAGCCCGGTCGGCCAGCCGCAGCAGCCGCGCCTCGACCGCTATCTCGCCGATGGCGGGCTTGGGCCGGAACTCGACAAGAACCGCGCCTTCCTGATCTCGGGCACGGGCAATCTTTCCGTGGGGGAATTCACCCTGCAGTCGATCACCGGCGTTTCGTGGTTCCGGGCCGACCGGGTGAACGGTTTCGACCAGACGACGGCGAACGGCGGCACCACGCCGAACAGCGTTTATAACCGCTACCCGGAACGCTTCCACCAGTTCTCGCAGGAAATCCGTCTGCTGTCGCCGACCGGCGGCACGCTGGAATATGTGCTTGGCGGCTATTACGACAACAACGCCTATTTCATGCAGAACAACACCGGCTTCAACATCGCCGCGCTGAACTACCTCGGGTTGCAGCATTCGAACTTCAATCAATCCTCGCGGACCTTCTCGGTCTATGGGCAGGGCACGCTGAACCTGACGCCGGAATTCCGCGTGATCGGCAGCCTGCGCTACACCAACACCCACAAGCGGGCGACGTTCGCCGCCGCGCTTGATTATGGCCCGTTCCCGCTGCGTCCGATCACCTCGGCGGCAGGCTGGCGCGCCGATAACAACCTCGATCCGTCGGTCACGGTGCAATATGATGTCGCCCGCGACGTCATGCTCTATGCAAGCTTCGGTCGCGGTTCCAAGGCCGGCGGCTTCGTTTCGAACACCTTCGGCGTCGTCAACACGCCGACGAAAAATACCTTCGAGTTCAACGACGAACGCTCGCGCAACTTCGAAGCAGGCGTCAAATCCTCGCTGTTCGACCGCATGATGACGCTGAACCTCTCGGTCTATAACACCCGGTTCACCGATCTTCAGGTTTCGGTCTACAAGCCCGAAGTCTCGACCTATGTGACCGGCAATGCCGCCACCGCCACGTCGCGCGGGGTGGAAGCCCAGATCGTGCTTCGCCCGACCGACAACTTCGACATCACCGCGAATGCTGCCTATCAGGATCTGAAATACAACAGCTTCCCCGGCGCCGCCTGCCTCGTCGGCATGACGCCGGGGCCGAACGGCACCTGCGATCTGGCCGGCAGGCGCCCGGCGCTTTCGTCGAAGTTCATGGGCAGTCTGCAGGCGCATGGCCGCATCGATGTCGGCGCCGAAAACGCGATCGACATCACTGCAACCGTCGCCGGGCGCAGCCGCTTCTACAACGCCGACAACCAGGATCCGTGGTATGGCGTCCAGCCCGGCTTCGCCAAACTGGATGCGCGGCTGCAATATGGCGCGCGCGATGATCGCTGGCATGTCGCGCTTCTGGGCCGCAACCTGACCAACAAACTGACGACGGGAAGCGCGTTCCTGCTGCCCGCGCCGATCACCGCAGTTCCGCGCGCGATCCTCTATGTGGAAGCGCCGCGCAGCGTGTCCGTCGAAGCGACGGTGCGCTTCTAGGGCGCCTCCCCGACGATCCGGGCCGATGAACCGGTCCGGATCGTCGGCGTTTGCCGGCGGCTACATCCGGGCGGGCCACTGCGCTTTCGGCTTCTTCCCCTCGCAGATGTCGCGCATGAAGCCGCGTGTTTCTGCCAGCACATTCCGGCGGTCCAGTTCGGTCAGCGCCGATTTCGCCTGAAGTTCACCGATGTTCGCAAGTATCTGTCGCCACAGCGTGCAGGCGCCCTCGATGTCGCCGAAATTGTAGCGGTTGCTCGCAGTCGTCCGCAGCGTCGCGGTATAGCTGCGCAGGGCGCCAGGCGCGCCACCGGCCAGCTCGACCAGCGTGCGGTGTGCCCCAAGCGCGCTTTCCGATGCGGCATAGCTTTTCGCCTTGTCGCCGCTGTCCATGTACAGTTGCGCCTCGATTTCGCTGGTCAGCGCCAATAGTTGCAGCCCGCTGCTGTCGTGCGGATCCCGTGCGACCATCTGCCGGGCAAGCCCCACCGCCTCGGCGATCGCGGCGCGCGCTTCCCGGTCGCGCTCGTTGGTGCGATGGACGACTGCCGCATACCACAGCGACATCGCAAGCTTGCGCCGCAACTTCGGGTCGTCCGGCGCTTCGGCCAGCAGCCCGCGATTGATTGCAATCCCCTGATCGATCGTCGCGCGCGCGGCGTCTTCCTGCTTCAGCTTGTGCTGCACCTCGGCCAGCAGGCGCAGATTGCCGCTGCGTGCGCCGCGCACCAGAACATTTCCCAGCAGTGCGGCGGGCAGCGCCTTCAGAAAGGCCTCGGCGCGCAGATGGAACGGCAATGCGGCAGCAAAGTCGTCGTTCCAGCCATAGCTGTCGCCCTGTGCCTGGATCGCAAGCGCATGCAGCCGCGCTGCGTCGGCGTCGTGCGTTGCGAACGGCGCGGTGGCCTTTTCGGCGTCGGTCGCGCGGGCGCGGGCGCGGGCGGGCTGGTTGTTGTTGTAAAGGTCGGTGCCGGCCTGTTCGGCCCGCAGTGCCGCGAATGCCAGCGCCACCGCCTTGTCGTCGGGGCGCGCGGCATAGGCCGGCTCCAGCAGTG